>JBGSWN010000001.1:0-13100 GCA_041752395.1 Saprospiraceae bacterium
ATTGACGGCCTCGGCATCAGCCAGGAGGACGTAAACCAGACTTTGTTGGGCTTCGCAAAAAAGTACAACCTCAAGGTCATTTGCACCAACGACAGCCACTACATTGAGGAAGAGGACTCCATGCCGCACGACATCCTGCTCTGCGTCAACACCAACAGCCTGCTCGCCGACGAGAAGCGTTTCCGTTTCCCGTCCTCCGATTTCTATTTTAAAACGCAGGATGAAATGAACCGCCTCTTCGGTGATGTGCCGCAAGCGGTGGATTACACGCAGGAGATTTACGATAAAATTGAGCCGCTGCAACTCGTGCGAGATGTGCTTTTGCCCGCCTTCCCCGTGCCTGCTGGCTTCGATACGCAGGACGATTACCTCCGCCACCTGACTTTCATGGGGGCCAAAAAACGCTACGGCGATATTGATGACGCCACGGAGGAGCGACTGAATTTTGAGTTGAACGTCATCAAAAACTCCGGCTATCCTGGCTACTTCCTCATCGTGCAGGATTTCACCAGCACCGCTCGGCAGATGGGCGTGAGCGTGGGCCCGGGCCGTGGTTCGGCGGCAGGTTCAGCGGTAGCTTATTGCACGGGCATCACGAACGTTGACCCCATCAAGTACGACCTACTTTTTGAGCGCTTCCTCAACCCCGAACGGGTGAGCATGCCCGATATTGACATTGACTTCGACGACCGTGGGCGGGACAAGGTCATTGATTACGTCGTCAATAAATACGGTCGGATGCAGGTCGCCCAAATCGTGACCTACGGCACGATGGCCGCCAAGTCGAGCCTGCGAGACGTAGGCCGGGTGATGAACGTGCCGCTCGGCGAGGTGGACAAGGTCTCGAAAAGTTTCCCCCAAATGCTTGGCACCACGCTGGCCGAAGTGTTGGGTTCCAGCGAAAGTGACTTACGAGAGAAATTCAACTCCGCCGATGACATGGATAAAGCCTTGAAATTCAGGGCGATAGCGAATGCCGACGATGACATCGGCCACATGATACAGACCGCCCGCAAGCTCGAAGGCTCGGTCAGAAACACGGGCATCCACGCCTGCGGGGTCATCATTACGCCCGACGATATTACGAAGTACGTGCCAGTGACGGTGGCGAAGGACAGCGATTTGCTCGTCAGCCAGTTCGACAACAGTGTGGCCGAAAGTGCAGGTTTGTTGAAAATGGACTTCCTCGGTCTCCGCACCTTGACCATCATTGACGATGCAGTCAAAATCATCGAGCAGGTGCATGGGGTGAAAATTGACCCCGACGCCATTCCGCTCAACGACCTCAAAACCTACGAGTTGTTCCAGAAAGGGGAGATGGTCGCCATATTCCAATATGAAAGTGCTGGGATGCAGAAGTACATGAAGGAGCTAAAGCCGAGCACTTTCGACGACCTCATTGCCATGAACGCCCTTTATCGGCCAGGCCCGCTGGCGTATATCCCCGATTTTATTGCCCGCAAAAACGGCAGGCAGGCCATCAGCTACGACCTGCCTGAAATGGAGGAATACCTGAAGCAGACCTACGGCATCACGGTTTACCAAGAGCAGGTTATGTTGCTGTCGCAAAAACTGGCCAATTTCACAAAAGGCGAGGCCGACGTGCTGCGGAAGGCAATGGGGAAAAAGCAGAAATCGGTACTGGACAAAATGTACCCCAAATTCCTCGAAGGTGCCGAGAAAAACGGCCACCCGAAGGAAGTCTGCAAAAAAATCTGGAAGGACTGGGAGGCGTTCGCCAGCTACGCTTTCAATAAAAGCCACTCGACCTGCTATGCCCTGCTGGGTTTCCAGACAGCGTATTTGAAAGCCAATTATCCGTCGGAATTTATGGCGGCGGTACTTTCAAACAACAAAAGCGACATCACAGGCATCACGAAATTGCTGCAAGAATGCAATCGCATGAACGTGCCAGTGCTTGGCCCAGACATCAACGAGTCGGTGTCCGATTTCACCTCAAACAAAGCTGGGCAAATCCGTTTCGGCATGAGCGCCCTCAAAGGCGTGGGCGAAGGACCGGTGGAGGAGATTTTGAAGGAGCGGGCCAAAAACGGGCCATTCCAGTCCATCTACGATTTTGTGAAGCGCCTCGACACCAAGGCCTGCAACAAAAAAGTGCTGGAAAGCCTCGTGCTAGGCGGCGCTTTCGACAGTTTCGAGGACATGCACCGGGCGCAGTTTTTTGCGCCTTCCGGAAAGTACGACAGTTTCATTGAATATGCTCTCGCCTTCGGCAATGCTTGGCAAGACCGCCAGGCCAGCGCCGCCATGTCGCTTTTTGGCAGCGACAGCGCCGCTTTCGACATTGCTGAACCAGAGCCCGCCAATTGCAACCCTTGGAGCCTCATCGAAAAACTGGAGCGGGAAAAAGAAGTGACGGGCATCTACATCAGCGGCCATCCGCTGGATGATTATAAAATGGAAATGGAGAATTTCATCTCCTGCACGCTGGAGGATTTGGAGGAGAAAAAAGGCCAGCCCGTGAAGGTGGCAGGCATTGTGGTGAAGGCTACCCACAAGGTGAGCCAGAAGGGAACGGGCTACGGCACTTTCGTGCTGCAGGACTACCACGGCACCCTGGAACTCAGCCTTTTCAGCGATGATTACATGAAATTCAAGGGCTTGCTCGAACAGGGCAACTGCGTTTTCATCACTGGCAATTATGAGGCCCGTTGGGGTCGGGAGGATGAATTTAATCTAAAAATTAAGGAGGTGACCTTGCTGGAAAACGCTGCCAAAAACCTCGTCACTTCCGTCACCGTGAAAATCAACGTGGAAGACCTGACGGCGGATTTGATTGACCAATTGGAGGCGCTGTGCAAACTTCACAAGGGTCAGCAACAACTAAAAATGACGTTGCTGGATTTTCAGAACAAGACGAGTTTGAGTTTCAACTCCAAGGCGAGGAAGGTGAAGGTGGACAATGATTTCGTGGAGGCGATGCGGGGATTGGGGGTGGAGTGCGGAGTGGGGTGAGGATAAAAAAAACAGCCCCGGGGGTTCCCCAGGGCTGTTATCATTTCAAAGTATCTGTATCGTTCAGGCCAAAGGCCAGAAGGTATTCAAATCTTTAATTAGTAACGACCACCGCCGCCACCGCCATAGCCGCCACGGTTTCCACCGCCGCCGCCGTAACCACCACCGCCGCCACGGTTTCCACCGCCGCCGCCGTAGCCGCCGCCACCACCACGGCTTCCGCCGCCACCGCCACCACGCTCTTCACGAGGTTCGGCTTTCTTAACGACGATGGTGCGGCCGTCAAGTGTGCTGTCGTTCAACTCAGAGATAGCTTTGCTGGCCTCCTCGTCGTTTGGCATTTCCACGAAGCCGAAGCCTTTGGATTTACCAGTGAACTTGTCTGTAATTACGCTGGCAGAAGATACTTCGCCAAATTCTTCAAAGGCCTCGCGGAGGTCTTCTGACTGAGTGTCGAAACTCAGCTTTGCTGCAAAAATGTTCATTAATAATGAAAATTAAGATGAATAAAACTTGAGAAAACTTAGTTGTGAAGCAATAATAATTGATGGAAGAAAACCGGACGAGTGGGCAAGAAGAAAACCGAGGGCAGGAAAACTGTCTTTAGATGACTTTGCTTGCAGAACTGCGGATGGAAAACATTTCCAGTGGATATCGCTTGCTAAACAGAAAATTACTCAATGAACGTTGCAAAGATACAACTAAAATTGTTCTGAAAATCAAAACCATACACATTTATTTTTTAACCAATAAAAATAGCCCATACAGCCTCCCGCCTGCTGGGTGTTTTTAACAAAAAATAGCCTTGATTTTTTTAGCTGTTTTTACCCTAAATTGAATTCCTCACCAAGGCTTGGAATCTCAATCTTGCGGAACCCCTCACTCAACAACAAAGCCTTCAAGCTCTCCTGACGCTCGATTTCACCATGCACCAGAAACAGCGTTTTCACTGACTGCTGTTGGTTTTTCAAGAAATCTGAAATCTCGCCACGGTCGGCATGGGCAGAGAAGGAGTCCATCACTTCCACCTCGCAGCGTACCATTTTTTCCTCACCAAAAAGCTTCACGTGATTACTGCCGTCCCGCAGGCGACCAGCAGGCGTGTCCGGTGTGGCATAACCCACGATGAGCACCGTGTTCCGGTGGTTTTCTATGTTGTTGAAAAGATGGTGTTTTATTCTGCCCGCATTGGCCATACCCGATGCACTGATAATGATGCAGGGCTCTTCCGAGAAATTCAGCTTCTTGGAATCCTCCACCTCTTTAATGTATTTCAATCGGGAAAAACCAAATGGGTTAGGGTCACGGAGGATGTAGCTGCTAAGTTCCGCATCGTAGCATTCGGGGTGAGAGCCGAATAGAACCGTGGCATTTACCGCCAGCGGACTGTCCACATAAACGGGGATGGGCGGCAGTTGTCCAGCGTTTTCCAGTTGGTCGAGGATGTAAACGATTTCCTGCGTCCGCCCAACGCTGAACGCTGGGATGATGAGCTTGCCTCTTTTTTCGACACAGGTTTGTTTGATGATTTGGAGCAGCCGATTGATTTCCTGCGGCGCTGCATCGTGGAACTTGTCGCCATAGGTGCTTTCGCACAGCAGATAATCCATGGGATCCATCTGCTGTGGGTCACGGAGGATGGGCCGATTGGGCCTACCGATGTCGCCTGAGAAACCAATTTTGGTCGTTCTTCCAGCCTCGGTAATGGACAGTGCCACGCTCGCACTGCCGAGGATATGCCCTGCGTCCCGAAATTCCACCTCAACCCCTGGCCGCACCGAGAATTTTTTACCATAACTAAAAGTGACAAATTGCCCCATCGTTTCCTTCACGTCCTCCTCGTTGTAGAGTGCCTCCCGCTCCTCCCGCTTGCCCTTGTTGCGCTTGTTGAAATATTCCGCATCCTTTTCTTGAATCATGGCACTGTCCAGGAGCAGAATGGAACAAAGGCTGCGGGTAGCATGGGTGCTGTAAATCGAGCCTTGGTAGCCGTCCCGAACCAGTTTTGGAAGTCGCCCGCAGTGGTCAATATGTGCGTGGGAAAGTATGACACAATCGAGGCTACGGGGGTCGAACAGCCACTTCTCGTTGAAGTCCTTCATGTTGTTGCTGTAGCCCTGGTACATGCCACAGTCCAGCAAGATGGTATAGCCGTCGTCGAGGGTAATCAAGTGGGCGCTGCCAGTCACTTCACGGGCCGCCCCGCAGAATTTTAGTTTCATCTCAAAGTTGTTTTCAAGTCGCTGGCCATGAATCACAAAATTCAAAACCGGTAACGTTTTCATGCAAAGCCGAAAGGTACGAAATGGATTTTGAACGCAAGCCGATACCATTTTGGCAGTTTAGAACCGCTCCAGCGCCTCCCTGATTTTTTCCTTCGGAAAAAGGGTGGTGGCTGTGCTGTCCAAATGGTAAAATGCGACTGTGAATGACGTGTCATTTTCCTGCTCACGTAGCAGGCTTGCCATGCCGAGCAGTGCCGCTTGTGAAACATCTTCTAGCCGTAACTCGTCGCCAGCGTAGAGGTAATGTGCATTCAGGTAGGTGCTTTTAAGCACTTCGTAACGGTTTTCGGCGGTTTTGCGAAAACGGCTGGTATCCTGTAAATCTTGGGCGCTGAGGTTGTTCAGCAGTTTCACCAATCGGCTATCCCGAAAGAGGACACCCCAGCGGAACAGTGGCAGCGCAAAATCCAAGGGCAAGGGGTAGGGATTTACGATTTTGGATTTACGATTTACGATTGGGGGCAGGTACTTTTTCGCAATATTGAGGTCGAGGATGGAGTTTTCGGTGGCCCAATTGTCGAGGTCACCCATGTTGTAGCACATCAGCATGCCACGGTCAACGGGCGGCACGCCAGTTTTTTCAGGGTATTTCAACTGGTGGAGGCGGATGGTGGCGGAGATAATAAATGGTGAATGGTGAATGGTGAATGGTGAATTGGCAGCAGCAATTCGACGCAGACTTTCAAGCAATGCAAAATACTTGGCTTGCGTCTGTATAGTCCAATCACAGTCCAATTGAATCTCCTGGGAGGGCTTCGTTTCGAGCGATTTTATTTTTTGAAAAATGAGGCTGGCCAAGGTGTCCACTTGCTCCATGGGCAGGTTGAGCAGGCTTCGATTTGTGATAAAAATGGTTGGGACTATTTCGAGGCCACTGAGGTGGGCTGTGTCCATTTCAACAGTGGCCAGCGGCACGGGCTGTGCAGCGCCTTCGTCCCAGTCCACATCAAAAAACTTGACGTAGATTTTTTTCACGCCAATCGAATCAAGGTAGCTGCGCTCGGCTTGGGTGGGGTTCAGCTGTGTTTTCCAATGGTAAAAAGCTGGGCTGATGATTGGATTAGACAGTTCTGGCGCATTGCAGGCAACTGTTGCGAAGCAAAAAAAGAATAACCAATGCCAGCGAAAGGATGCTAAAAAATTTGTTTTACTCATATTTTCACTCCGTAAATAATACAATGTTCTGAAAATGAGGCTAGTACGCGTTAGGACTAAAGCATTTGAAAAGTATGGTTGGAAAATGATATTTTTCAACCAAATAAAATTTGGGCAAGTAGATTTGATTTCCTATCTTTGGCAGCTTTTTGAAAAAAAGGATAGGCGGAATGGGTGTTAAAATGGGCTTTATTCTCCGCCAAAACGTTTTTTGAAAAACTTTTTTCAATCCTTGGTTTCAAAACTGAAAATTTGACTACTTTTAACCACCAAGAAAATCCTCTCCCGACGTACTCCTCGACCAATTGAGTTTTTTTTCATTTACAAGGCAATTAATTAAACACAGCGAAACAATGTTAGTAGCAGAAAAAACCGTCGTAAGCGACAAGGTAAACGAAGCCCTGCATAATTTTTTTGGCTTCGAGAATTTCAAAGGCAACCAGAAAGAAATTGTTCAGAGTGTGCTAGATGGCAAGGACACCTTTGTAATAATGCCGACAGGCGGCGGAAAGTCCCTTTGTTACCAGCTCCCCGCCCTCATGATGGAGGGCACAGCACTTGTCATCTCCCCGCTGATCGCCCTGATGAAAAACCAGGTGGACAGCATCCGGGGCTACAGTGACGAAGACGAGGTGGCACACTTTCTCAACTCCTCCCTCACTCGGGTGCAAATGAAAGAAGTGAAGCAAGACATCGTGGACGGCAAAACGAAGCTGCTTTACGTCGCACCTGAGACACTTACAAAGGAAGAAAATATCGAGTTTTTCCAGAATGTAAACATCAGTTTCGTCGCCGTGGACGAAGCGCACTGTATCTCTGAGTGGGGCCACGATTTCCGCCCAGAATACCGCCGCATCCGAATGATGATTGATGCCATCAACAAGGAAATCCCCATCATCGCCCTCACCGCTACGGCTACGCCAAAGGTACAGTCCGATATTTTGAAGAACCTCAACATGCGGGATACGAACACCTTCATGTCGTCGTTCAACCGGGAAAACCTGTTTTACGAGGTTCGGCCAAAAGGCAAGAAAGAGGCCACGATGAAGCAAATCGTGCAAATCATCAAGACCATGCCGGGCCAGTCGGGCATCATCTACGTGCAGTCACGGAAGAGCACCGAGGAAATCGCACAGGTACTGAATGTGAACGGTATCAAGGCAGCACCCTACCATGCGGGCCTCGACGCAAAGACCCGCTCCGGCACTCAGGACGCTTTTTTGATGGAAGATATTGACGTGATTGTCGCTACCATCGCCTTTGGAATGGGCATTGACAAGCCGGATGTTCGCTTCGTCATCCACTACAATATTCCGAAGAGCATCGAAAACTACTACCAGGAAACTGGCCGAGGTGGCCGTGACGGCCTCGAAGGTCGTTGCATCACGTTTTTCAGCTACAAGGACATGGCCAAGCTCGAAAAATTCCTGCGAGACAAGCCAGTGGCCGAGCGGGAAATGAGCGCCCAACTCATGCAAGAAGTGGTTTCCTACGTGGAAACGACGGGTTGCCGAAGGCGCTTTTTGCTGTTTTATTTTGGGGAAGAATTTGAGGAATCAAGCTGCGGCGGCATGTGCGACAACTGTCGTTACCCAAAAGAAAAAGTGGAGGTCCAATTGGAAATGCAGCAGGGGCTGATGGCCGTCAAGGAATTGGAGGAAAATTACAAGATAAATACCATCCTCGACTTCATTTTGGGCAATGAGACCAAGGAGATGAAGGATTATAAGTTCAACAAAAAGGCACTGTTCGGCGTCGGCAAGGAACGTGGCGAGTTGTTCTGGAATTCTGTTTTCCGCCATGCACTCATCAACGAATTTATCCGCAAGGACATCGAAACCTACGGGGTGCTCAAGCTGACGGACTTCGGCCTTGAATTTATCGAAGACCCTTTCGAGGTGAAAATCCCGCTCAACCACGACTACGACAGCAACGAAATGGACCTCGACGACGAAATGGGCAAAGTGGCAGCCCTCGACGAGACCCTGGTCAAAATGCTGAAAGAGCTGCGCCGGGAAGTGGCCAAGAAGAAGAGCGTGCCGCCGTTCGTCATTTTCCAAGACCCATCACTGGAGGACATGGCCACGCAGTACCCCATCACGATGGAGGACATGACCAAAATCCAAGGGGTGAGCATTGGCAAGGCGCAGCGCTACGCCAAGCCTTTCTTGGATTTGATTGGGAAGTATGTGGAGGACAACGAAATTGACCGCCCATCAGATACCGTCATCAAGCAGGTGGCGAACAAATCGAAGGTGAAAGTGGCTATTATCCAAGCGATTGACCGCAAGATGCCGTTCAATGACATCGCCCGCCAGAACGACCTGAAAATGGACGAACTGATGGAAGAAATGGACGCCATCGTCTGCTCTGGCACCAAACTCAACATTGACTACTACCTGGAAGACATCATGGATGAAACGGTGGTGGAAGAAATCTACGACTACTTTATGGCATCAGAAACGGACGACCCGAAAGTGGCTTACAAGGATTTGAAGGACGACGAATGCACTTTCGATGAGATTTTGCTGGTGCGCTTGAAGTTCCTTTCCGAGCAAGCGAATTAAGCAGGAAGTGACTGGTGATTGCATGCCAATCACCAGTCACCAATTACCAATCACATGAAGCTTCTCATCATAAACGGCCCAAACCTCAACATGCTAGGCACTCGGGAGCCGCATATTTACGGCAAGCGCTCATTTGAAGAGTATTTCGAAAAAATGCAGCAGGACTTCCCAGGCATCATTCTGCATTATTTCCAAAGCAACCACGAGGGCGAACTGCTGGACAAACTGCACGAAGCAGGCTTTTCTTACCAAGGCATCATCATCAATCCGGGGGCCTATACCCATACTTCCATCGCTTTAGCAGATGCCATCGCCGCCATCGAAACACCTGTGGTAGAGGTGCATATTTCCAATACTTTTTCACGGGAGGAGTTCCGACACAAGTCCATGACGGCACCCAATTGCGTGGGCTGCATCATCGGTTTGGGGCTGAAGGGGTATGACTTGGCGGTGGAATATTTTATGTCGTAAAAAATTTTACCTGTAAAAATGATAGCACTCACTGGCGCCGCAGGCTTCATCGGCTCATGCCTCCTTCGCAAGCTCAACGACGAGGGCCTGACCGACATCGTACTCGTGGATGACTTCTCCCGCCCCGACAAGAACCGCAACCTCGAAGGCAAACAATTCCACTCAAAAATAGACCGAAACGACTTTCTGCCTTGGCTGCAAGACCACGCCGACGAAGTCAGTTTCATCTTCCACCTCGGTGCCCGAACAGATACCACGGAGCAGAACACACTCATTTTCAACGAGTTAAACCTCGACTACTCGAAGTCCATTTGGCAAATTTGCGCAGCAAAAAACATCCCACTGGTGTACGCCAGCAGCGCCGCCACCTACGGCGCAGGCGAGCATGGCTATGATGATAACCACAATATCGTACCCGAACTGAGCCCCCTCAACCCCTACGGCGTCAGCAAAAACGACTTCGATGCCTGGGTGCTACAACAGGTCAGATTAACGATGCCCCCCAATCCGCAATCCCCAATCCCCAATCCGCAATCGTTCTGGGTTGGCCTCAAATTCTTCAACGTTTACGGCCCGAACGAGTACCACAAAAGCCGCATGGCAAGCGTCATTTTTCACACCGTGAAACAGATTCGGGAAACGGGCGGCATGAAACTCTTCCGCTCGCATCGCCCTGATTTCGATGATGGTCAGCAGCTAAGGGATTTTGTCTATGTAAAAGATGTGGTCGAAGTCTGTCTATTTTTTTATAAAAATCAAAAAAACAGTGGCCTGTACAATGTGGGCACTGGCAAGGCGAGGTCGTTTTGGTGTCTGGCAACGGCTACTTTTGAGGCGATGGGACTAGTACCGAACATTGATTTCATTGACATCCCCGCTGATATTCGGGATACTTACCAATATTTCACGGAGGCCAAAATGGAGAAACTGAGGGCGGCTGGCTACTCGAAACCATTTCACTCACTCGAAGCTGGAGTAGGAGATTATGTGCATGAATACTTGCTCGGAGGAAAAATTTGGTAAAAAATTATCTGAAACCTACCAAAATAAGGGCTTCCCACCAATTTAAATTTGCCAACTTTAAGTTTTGTAATACCTTCGCCCCCTGTTTGAAAGGCCTGTTTTTTGAAGCAAAACGCTGTTTTTTGGCCATGAGGGCGGCCTTGCTTTTTCCGTTCAAATTCTTTTAAACTAAAACCAACTAGATTATGGTTCAAAATTTAATGATGATCATCCCCGTGCTGGGTGCACTGGGTCTGGCCTACACTTTCTGGAAAACATCCTGGGTCACCAAACAAGACCCTGGCACTGAAAAGATGCAGGGTATTGCCAAGGCCATAGAAGAAGGTGCCATGGCGTTTCTAAGGGCTGAATACAAGGTGCTTGCCATCTTTGTCGTCGCTGTAGCCATCCTGCTCGCAATCAGTGGAAACACGGAAAACTCCTCGCCGTTGGTAGGGCTTTCCTTTATCATTGGCGCTTTCTGCTCGGCACTTGCTGGTTACATCGGTATGAAAGTGGCCACCAAAGCCAATGTGCGCACTACTGCCGCTGCTCGTACCAGCCTCGGCAAAGCCCTTGAAGTGGCTTTTGCTGGTGGTTCCGTAATGGGCATGGGCGTGGTCGGCCTCGGCGTATTGGGCCTCGGCGTGTTGTTCTTGATTTATGACAACATGTTCGGCACCGACACTGCGCAGAACGTAAACAAAGTAATCACCGTCATCACGGGCTTCTCGTTTGGTGCTTCTTCCATCGCCTTGTTTGCAAGGGTAGGTGGTGGCATTTACACCAAAGCTGCCGACGTGGGCGCTGACCTCGTGGGAAAAGTGGAGGCTGGTATCCCTGAAGACCACCCACTGAACCCTGCCACCATCGCCGACAACGTAGGAGACAACGTAGGTGACGTAGCGGGTATGGGCGCCGACCTTTTCGAATCTTATGTAGGTTCTATCGTCGGCACAATGGTGCTTGGTGCTGCCTTTATCGGCATGAGTGGCTTTGAAAACTCCAATGATTTTGGAGGTTTGAACGCCGTATTGCTGCCATTGGTATTGGCCGGTGTGGGCGTGCTCACTTCCATCCTTGGTACTTTCTTCGTAACGGTGAAAGAAGGTGGCGACCCACAAAAGGCATTGAACAGGGGTGAATTTATCTCCTCGGGCATTATGTTGCTTGCTACATTTTTGATCGTAAAATGGATGCTGCCTGCTACTTGGAACTTCGACGGCCATGATTACAACTCCATGGGCGTTTTTTGGGCAGTACTCTTCGGCCTTGGTGGTGGTTTGGGCATTGGCCTTATCACAGAATATTACACAGGCACTGGCACCAAGCCCGTAAACAGCATCGTGCAACAATCCAGCACAGGCGCTGCAACCAACATCATTGCTGGCCTTGGCGTGGGCATGATGTCCACAGCTATTCCAATCCTGATTTTGGCGGTGGCCATCATTGGCTCCTATAGTTTCGCTGGTCTGTACGGCATCGCCATCGCAGCGGTGGGTATGTTGTCAAACACAGGTATCCAGTTGGCAGTTGACGCTTACGGCCCGATTTCGGACAACGCAGGTGGAATCGCTGAAATGAGCCACCAACCGAAGGAAGTGCGTCAACGTACCGACAAATTGGACGCAGTGGGCAACACTACAGCCGCCATCGGCAAAGGTTTCGCCATTGGTTCTGCCGCTTTGACTGCATTGGCCTTGTTCGCAGCCTTTGTTACTTCTTATAACCTCACGCACGCTGACGCAAAATTGGCGGGAATCGATATTACGAATCCTTTCGTGATGGCTTCCATGTTCGTAGGTGGCATGTTACCGTTCCTGTTCTCTGCCCTTTCGATGGGTGCTGTGGGCCGTGCGGCAATGGACATGATTCAGGAAGTTCGCCGCCAGTTCGCCGATATTCCTGAGTTGAAAGCTGCCCTTGCCGTGATGAAGCGCAACGATGGCAAAGACGAAAAAGACTGGAGCGCTGCTGACAAAAAGACTTTTGACGCTGCAGAAGGCAAAGCGGAATACGCCAAGTGCGTGGACATTTCCACCAAAGCGGCTATCCGTGAAATGGTTCGCCCAGGCTTATTGGCTGTACTCGTACCTGTGCTCGTAGGCATGGTGCCAGGCTGGATTGGCCTCGGCAGCCTAGTAGGTGCAGAGATGCTCGGTGGTCTTTTGGCAGGTGTGACCGTTACTGGAGTCCTCATGGCTATCTTCCAATCGAACGCAGGTGGTGCATGGGACAACGCCAAAAAAATGTTCGAAGAAGGCGTGGATATCGGCGGCAAAATGTACTACAAAGGCTCCGACCCGCACAAAGCAGCGGTGGTTGGCGATACCGTTGGTGACCCATTCAAGGACACTTCCGGCCCATCACTCAATATCCTGTTGAAATTGATGTCAGTGGTGGCGCTCGTGATTGCACCAATGCTTTAATTGGAGATACTACACAAAACAAAAACAGACACTAAGCATACGCTCTAAATGCAAAGCCCCGGTAGCTGAAATGCCTGTCGTATCTACACAGAAAACATTTCTTCAAAAAGGCATGGCGGTTAGTCGCCATGTCTTTTTTTGTGGGATGAAAAATCCGCTTATACCTCGCCTCCCCGACAAGCGTCTGATTGAACGGGGGAAACTTTTTATCAACC
>JBGSWN010000002.1:0-3374 GCA_041752395.1 Saprospiraceae bacterium
TCGCACCCGTTCTACTCACTCAGCGGCTCAGACAATATGATTGTGTTCACGACGGAAAGGTACAAGGAGCGCCCGCTGGTGGTGCGTGGCCCCGGCGCTGGCGCTGCGGTGACGGCGGCTGGGGTGTTTGCGGAGGTGGTGCGAATTGGGAGTTATTTGGGGAATTGACGATTTTGGATTTACCATTTACGATTGGGGGGCTGCTTTGAATGGTAGTAGTTTAAGTTAGCCGACTATAAAATGATAACGTGAGCAGATTATAGAATGGTTGGAAAAGGTTATTTATATCTTTTAGCAGCATCAAAAGTCCTCACTCTTCTTCCAATTTCACTGATTCAAAATCGAAGCTTGCGAAGAGGTTTATCGCTTCATATTGCTCCGAGTTTTCGCCATATACCTTTTTGATGGTGGGCAACATCCAGCGGCAGTCAAGGACGTATTCTTCTATTTCTGAAGCCATTGCTGTGTCTATTAAAAAATCGGCATGTTTATGGTTGAAAAGCTCAATTTTATTGAGATTTTTCGTGAGTTCTAAAAATTTTTCACGGAAATCCTGTAAGCTAGTGAATTGAAAAACATTGTTGAGTGCGTTCGGAGACACGCCATTTTCGTGAAAGCTTTTTCTCAGTCCCTCCACTGCTTGGCCATATTGCATGGGGTCATCGCCTACCAACGCTTCTAAATGCTTGACGAGGGCATCCACTTGTACTGCCGCATTTTTCATTTCTGCCGCATGGCTTTTCAATTCTCTTTTCATAATGAGCGATTTAATATGGTGGCAAATTAATCAAGGCTTCCCCATCTCCAACAACATCCCCTCCTTCATCGCATAGCTCGAAGTCACGATTTTTTCAATCCCCGCCTTCCGCACGATATAATCCATGAGCACGAAGGCGACGACAATAAGCTCCACCCGTTCCTTCGGCAAGCCGAGCATTTTTAGGCGGGTTTCGTAGTCGGCGTCGATGATTTTTTCATGGATTTTATAAAAATCTGCTTTCGTAAAAATGGAGTACAGTGGGTGCGTTTTTTCACGGACGAGCATGTCCTCCACCACCTCGAAGGAGCCGGAAGCGCCCGTGAGCTGCGGCGTTTGGTGCCGGCGCAATGTGGTATGCAGCGGTTCGAGCACTTGATCGAGGTACTGCTGGATGGCCAGCATTTCGTCGGGGCTCATGGGGTCGTTTTTGTGAAAACGAGAGAACAGCACCTGCACCCCAATCGGGAAACTTTGCGCCCAAAAAACGGCCGCTTCGTTGGCAATGATGAACTCCACGCTGCCGCCGCCGATGTCCATGATGAGCGTTTTTCCATCAAAAGCCGGTATTGCCTGCATCACGCCCAGGTGGATGAGACGGGCTTCTTCGTCACCAGAAATGAGCTGTATTTCGATGCCTGAATTGGAGCGAACTGCCTCCACGAAATCAGCGCCGTTGGAAGCACGGCGCAGCGCCTCTGTACCGAATGCCCGATGCCGCTGTACACCCAATTCCCGCATTATTTTTTCGAAGAAAACCAAGCAGTCCACGCCTCGCTGGAAAGGCACTGCTCCGATGCGGTCAAGCCCTTCTTGGCCCAATCGCACGTATTCCCGAAGGCGATAAACTTGCTTGAAAACCCCGTCAGGAAACAAGTCCACGACGAGCAGGTGGAAGGTATTGGTCCCACAATCAATTACTGCAAGGCGCATGGTGTGAAGGATTTGAGAGTTTGGGGATTTGAGGGTTTGAGGGATAGCGGGCTCTAGCCCACACCCGCTCAAACCCTCAAATCCTTACTGCCCGTTTGCATTCTGCTGTACCTTCTGCTGCATCTGCATGGCATTTTTTATTTGTTCGTTGAAATATTTGATGCCATCGTCGGTCATGTAGTTGGCGTAGGTTTTCACCCTGTTTTTTTCAAAAACAAAATAGGTGCAGCCCGTGCTGAAATAGAAATCACCTTCCAACACGATGTCACCTTTTATCTGGTAAGTGACCCGGCCCATGGCCTTGCATGCTGGCTTCAGTGGAGCGGGTTGCTCGGCAACATGCCGCACGGCGTACTGGATGCTGGGCTTGTCAGATAGGCTCATGGTGAAGGGCTGATTGTAGAAAATATAGTCCACCTGCGTGCCTTCGTTCCAGAGTTTTTCCAGCAGCTCCAGCGGTACACTGGGCAAGGTAGCGGCAGGCTCGGCAGGTGCTGGCGCTGTGGGTGGTGGCGTTGTAGCGGCTGGCTTGTCTTGGTTACAGGCGACGAATGCCAGCGAGAAAAGGAACAGAATTATGCTTTGCTTCATTGTTGTACTATTTTATGGTTTGCTTCGATTGCTCGGTTTTCCGGGCCAAGATAGGTTTTTTGAAAAAAGTGGTAGGAACTAACCCATTATAAAACTTGGCTTGTTATTACCTTTACTTTTCGCATCAATCAACTTTTTGCGGGCTTCCCACCTTTTTAACAAATAGAAAAACACAACGGCCTCCGTTGCAGCTTCACCAAAACCTTATACCAGCCATGCAAGAGCAAAAAAAACGGATTCTTCAAAGCCTTCGGTTGCCTTTTCAATTCATTTTGGTGATGTGGGTCGTTTATTTTGTAGAGGCATTGGCAAATTTGGATTTTGGCGCTTTTGGCGTTTATCCGAGAGAATTTTTTGGGCTTCGGGGCGTGCTTTTTGCACCACTCATCCACGACGATTTCAAGCACCTCATCTCCAACTCCGCACCTGTTTTTGTGCTTTCTTTCATCATCGTTTACTTCTACCGCCGGGTGGCCGTGCGCAGCATGATGATGATCTATGTACTCACAGGCTTTGCCGTTTGGCTCTTTGCCCGCAAGGTTTTTCACATTGGTGCCAGCGGCGTGGTGTACGGGATGCTGAGTTTTGTGTTTTGGAGCGGCATCTTTCGCCGCAGCATTCGGTCCATCATTTTGGCACTCATTGTCACGGTGTTGTACAGTGGATATTTGGGAGGAATCCTACCCAACCAGCCGGGCATTTCTTGGGAAAGCCACCTGCTCGGCGCAATCGTCGGCATCTTCACCGCCTACTGGTACAAGGAAGAAATCGAGGCAGACGACAAGCCACAGCCGCCGTCTTGGGAAGGTGAAAACCACGAGGCCAGCTACTTCCTCGACCGGGATGTTTTTGAAAAAACAAAGGCCGAACGGGATTTTGGAGACAATAGACCTTAGACAATAGATTTTAGACAGTGCCGTAAATATCCGCACTTCCCTTCCCTTGCATTTTGCAAAGTAGCTGCTTACCTTTGAAAGACATTGATACGGAGCAATATAACACAGGGCCTATCTAATGTCTAAAATCTAATGTCTAATCCTTCTTCTTTCAACGACGCTGCCGAACAGCTTTACCGATTGGTCGTCGAGTACGA
>JBGSWN010000003.1:0-23900 GCA_041752395.1 Saprospiraceae bacterium
GTTTGCAAAGAATTGATTTTCAAAGCATTGGAAAGGCGACCACTCGTTTTTGCCTTAAATTTTAGGGTAAAAACTTCGGCTGCTTTCGAAAGGTCTGCCGCCGATTCGTTCACCCAGCTCACCGTCAGGGCGCTGGTGCCAAGTGACTGCGGAAGACCGAAATTGCTGGCTTTCATCAGACCCGTCCCCTCATTGCCGAAGGCAACGAAATCCAAGGCATTTTCATCAAAATCCAAAGTGAATTGGAAGCCGGCCATGATGCGTTCTGGGTGCGCCACGAAGGGGATGGCATACTCATGGCCAGCAACCAATTCAATTTCTTTTGTATTGAATATCAGTGAGTTATCAAAGGTATTGCGGTCTTCATTTTCATCACTCCCAAAGGTAGCTGGATTGGCGCTGTTGTTCACGTCACCTACTTTTATCCCCACAAAATCCGCCGTCCAGTAGTTCGCCACGATGTCGTCAAGCGAGATGATTTCTGGAAAAGTTGCAGTGAACGGGTTCGCTGGGTTCGGGAAATTGTAGCTCGCTGGCACGAAGCGCCACGAGGTGTTTCCGTTCGGGAACGTCGTGGTAATGTTCAGAATCAGCTTCTGCAATTCCACCAAATCGGCAGTAGAAACACTCCCCGAGCGGTTCACATCCGCTGCAATAATGTTGTACGGATTGTCCAAAAGCGCAATGTTCAAGATATGCCGACGGATGAGCACGATGTCGTAGGTCGAGACGCCGTTCAGCGGTTTAGTGTTATAACTTGGTGTCAGTATGTAGTCTTGTCCCAAAGGCAAGTTGGGGAAAGCGAAAGTGCCGTCCACGTTGGTTTGCACGGCATTGTTGATGCCGCCCGTCAGGCCAACCAATTTGCCCGAAAGTGGGTCGCCGTTCTGGCGGGCCAGCTTCCCAGCGATGGTAGCATTTGTGCCGTTGCCGCAAACATTGAAATTGTCCTGCACCACCACGTTGGTTTGGCAAAAAGCGCTGTTGCCCGCTTGGTCGGTCACCGTGAGCGTCACCACTTTCGTGCCGATGCTCTGGCAATCGAAGGTGTTAGGGCTCACCTGCATGATGAGGCTCTGCGTTGGCGAGCAGTTGTCGGAGCTGCCATTGTTGATCATCGTAGGCATCACCGTCACGAAGCCGTTCTGTTGGATGGTCACCGCCACGCCGTTGTTGCAGACGGGGCTAGGTGCCTGGGCATCCACCACCGTTACTGTGGTTGTGCAGGTGGAAGTATTGCCGCAGCCATCCGCTACCGAGTAGGTCACCGTGTGGTTGCCCTTCGGAAATGTGCCGCTCGCTGCGCCGTTTTGGCTTTGGGCAAACGGTGAGTTGTTGGTGATGGTCAAAGTCGTGCTGCAATCGTCCACGCCCGGCACGGGTATCGTCACAAATTTTTGACAAGAAAAATTATCAATGCCTGCGGTAAAATTGGCCGGACAGGTAAGCACTGGGGCCGTGCTGTCCCGCACTTCGATCACCTGTGTTTTCTCCCAAAACCCAGCGCCAGTGGGAGAGTTTGGCTGGTACGAACACCAGTCAATCACCGCCCAATTGCGGATGAGCTTGTAGCAGGCAGGCTGCGCTGTGTAAAAATAGTAATCGGTGTGGGTAATCTGCAGTTGCTCGCAATCCTTGCCAAGCACCACCACGTCGCCAGTCACGCTGACATCGGTGTTGGGCTCACATTCGTAAGTAAGTATGTCGTCGGGGAAGGTCACGGTAATCGGTGTATTGTCGGCGATGGTCACGGTCTGCTGGCAGGAGGCGGCGTTGTTGCTCTGGTCCTTGGCGGTCCAGGTGCGGGTCACGGTACCGTTGCCACAGTTGTTCAGGTTCATTTGATTCGAAACAGTCGTCGTTGCCACGGCGCAGTTGTCAGTGGCAAATGGTTGCCCGGTCAGTGCCGGGTTATTGAAATCCTGTCCGCAGCCGATGGTCACCGGGCCGGGGCAGATGATTTGCGGTTTGATTTGATCTTTCACGATGGCCGAACTTTGGCAAATGCTGGTGAGGCCGCCGCCGTCCACCACCTTCACCGACACGGGGATGGATGCACCGATGTTGGAGCAATCGAAGGAAACGAAAGTATCGAAAGGCTGGCCGCCGTAGCTCACCTCCATGTGATCAATGCCGCAGTTGTCGTAGCTGCCATTGTCAAAAGTTTCCGCAAAAATCAGCGTCGTGCCGTCGTCGAGGAGGTTGGCCTGCACGGAGCTTTCGCAAAGCGCCACGGGTTTCACTTCGTCTTTCACGGTCACAGACATTTGGCAGGTGCTTTGGTTGTTGCAGCCATCCGTGGCGGTGTAGGTCACGGTGTAAATGCCGACTGGAACACTGGTGAATGGGCCGTAACCATTGCCAAACTGCCAATTAGGCTCCAATACTGCGCCAGAGCAGCCATCCGTTGCATTCGCCTGCGGCAAATAAACTTGCGCAATGCAAGCGCTCGGATAAGTTGTGAAGGTCATATTGGCAGGGCAAGTCACCGTTGGCGGCGTGGTGTCCAGCACCTTTATTATTTGTGTAAAAATTCGGAAGTCTTCCGTGCAGAGGTCGAAGATAGACCAGGTGCGGAGGATTCTGCGGCTGCCGCCGCAAATCGCAATTTGTTGGTCGTTGGAAGAAACAATCAGGTCGCAGCTCAACGTGTTGTCCATCCAAACGCTGTCAATCATCGGATAGCCCGTGATGTTGTAGTTGAGTGGATTTTGCACACTGCATTCAAGGGCTGGCAACTGCACGCCGTCCCGATGCTTCGGAAATTCCACCATCATCAGCGTTGCTTTTTTCAGATAAACATGCTGGGTGCAAGTGGTGCTGTTGCCGTGTTCGTCGGTGGCCGTCCAAGTGCGTTGCAAATAAGCAGTGACTGGCACGTTACCAATTGAATCATCGCACTCAAGGTCAGTATAAATATCGGTGTAGGTAAATTCGATGCTGTCGGCAGGGCTGACATTGTCAGTAACGGAAGGGGTTTCCAGGCCATTCAGTGGCGTGTTGCACCAGATGAAAACCGTGTCGTTGCTGCAATCAATGACGGGCGGCAGGTTGTCAATCAGGGTAATGTTGGTAGTGCAGGAATTGCCGCTGGCAGGGTTCGTTATCGTTGCGACGAGCAGTTGGTCAATCAGGGAAGCATTGAGTTGCTGCCCGTGCTGGTTGCCGTTCTGGTCCTTGATGGAAATGGTGAAATTGTTGGAGCAGCCGTTGGAGCTTTGGAGCAGCATCGGCGGGTAGATGATTGTGTTGCCCGTGTTATCGAGCGCTACCGTGATGCTGCTGTGACAAACCAAGGCACATTGGGAAGAGGCGGTTTGCCCACACAAGAACAACAGTGCTGTTGATAGTACTGTCCTTATCATGAACTTGAACCTTCCTAAATACCGGGGGGCACTGGGGGATTCACATGTTATTCTGTGCGGAGCAAAACCGTTACCTTTTACCATGAGATTATAAATGTTAATAGTGAGTACATTTCACTGGACGGCTCGTAGTTTCCCCCTGTTGGGAGGTTGGCGCAGGGCTGTCTAAGCTGTTTTTTTTGAAAAAAGACATGCCAAGGCCGTTCGGCTACGTACCGTCGGTTCATTTAAAAATCGCCTTTCCATTCGTTCCGAAAGGCTTGAAAAACTGGTGTGTAAGGTTTTGCAAAAAAGAAAAGTAAGCTTGCGCCGCCACGTTTGGCAGCACGGTGCACAACAGTGCACGGGATGTTATTGGACCACACTGGGCCCTGGTTAAAGATTCGACTTGTTGTTTGTTGAGAAAAGGTCCAGGGTTCCTGGAAAAAGTGGAAAGCTTAGTAAGCTCGGTTTCCGGACTTTTCTCATAGTATGTCAGCCATCAATCTAGCTGTTCGGGAATTCAAAGTTTCATTAAAGTTAATTTAAAAAATTGTGCCAATTGTACCCTGTGGTGGCTTTTACATGAAATAAATTTTGCGCCTGTCTGGTCAAAAGCGAGCTACATGTTTTGGGTTTGTAATTTGTAAAATATTGAATAGTAGTTGTTTAAACACTAAAAACGCATTTTTCGACTACTTTAAAATAATCTCAAATTTATCCATGCGCCTCCAGCCCCAGCATCTGCTCCAACCGCACTGGCCGATTGGCATCCGCCCAAGCTTGGTAATCGCCGCCGTAACCAACCGCCTCCTGCAATGCCCTCACCCGCTCGAAAATAAGCCTGCGCTGTTCCTCGCTTGGTGGTTTCATTTGCCCGATGCGCTCGGCCAGCGCCGCCACGTTGGCCGACACGCTGTCCTCCTTCTCCCGAAACTGCCCGCTCACAGCCCCGTCAGGGTTGGTCAGGTAGCCTTCGGCAATGGACTCGGAGATGGACTTGCCGTGCTCCACGCTTTCTTTGATATTGCCTCGCCCCGTCACCGCATTGCCGACGGCAAAGACGTTCTCGAAGCCTCGCAGTCGACAACACTGACCGCCCACTACCTCCATCACAAATCCCTTCATCGGCACCCCAGGCAGCGGCTCCGACACGCTGCCGATGCTCGAAATCACTAGCGGCGAAAGGTAGGCCCGGTCTGTGCCGGGAAGTTCCGTCACTTTGCCATCCTCCACTGTCGTCTCCCGCAGCACCAGCCCTGCCAGCCTTCCATCTTCCACGATTTTGTCCACCGGGATATGGCAGGGCAGCACCTTGAACAGGAACTTGGACTGGGCATTCAGCAGCACTTTTTCCCGCACGGTCTCAGCCTTGGCCAGCTTCTCCGGCGTATCGGTTTCGCCGGGGAACAGCGGCATGTCCTTCGCCCGGCGGCGGTAAACGAGGGTGCAGCCCTTCAATCCCAAACCTTCGAGGCTGAGGCCTTGCGTGTCCAGTACTTTGCCAATGCCCCGCTCCAGGTCGAACATGGTGGTTTGGATGCCCCGCTGGCCCAGCGCCGCCTGCACCGTCTCCATCATCAGCGCCTTGCAGATGTCAATGCTGGCAAGGCCGCCACCGATGACGAGCGCCCCGTCGGCCAGTGTTTTTTGCTCGCCCAGAAAGCCCGGCTCATGAAAATGGTTGTACCAGTGCATGAAGGGATTTTGGTAGTAAAGCCCCTTGCCCACGTAGTCGTCAATACCCTCGATGCCCAGTGGGCGGTCACGCCAAGCGCCCGTGGCGAGAAAGACTGCCGAGAAGCCCCAGTTTTTCACAACATCCTGAAAATCAATGTTTTGACCCAATTTTACCATCGGCACAAACGTGACGTGCGGGTCAGAGAGCTTAGCGTCAATATTGGCCTCTTCCTTGTCCCGTAGCTTGGCATGCCACTTGGGCAGGCCGTCCTCAATTTTGCCGTAAGGCAGGTTATTTTGTTCGAAAACCACGGTGCGGATGCCCCGTTGGGAAAGTTGGTGCGACGCCTCGGCGCCAGAAACCGCACCTCCGAAAATGGCAACTATGTGAGGGCTCATGTGGCATTGTTTTGATGATTCCAATTTGGCAGCCACAAGTTATTAAAAGTGGTTAATTCCGTAAATGATTTTGTAAAAATTTGCCAATGACATTTATCCCACCTTGTTTATAATGCCATTTTGGCTACCCATAATATTACCCATTTTTGAAGAAAAACAAAATTTCGCTTGCACAGATTTATTCTATTGATGGCAATTTGGCGCTTTTTGGAACGAGATATTGGTTGGCCACTTTCGATAACCATTTGGGCAGTAGCAATTTGATTACAAATATTTTTTGGTGGAAAAGATGATGGGATTTGAGCCCTGCAGCAACGGGATGTGTTTAATCAGAATTTAAGACAAAACTATTTTAATGATTCTATCTTTGACCCAAATCCGTTCATTTATCAACGTTTTATGGCCGATATAAACCTTAAAGTTCGACTTATCCTGTATGACAAAGGCAACATCCTTTTGCTTCGCCAAAAGAAGAGCCTTGGCGGCAACTTCACGCTTGTGGGCGGCACGATTGAGAATACGGAGTATGCCTTGGACTCGCTTATCCGGGAGTCGGAGGAGGAGGCTGGTCTGCTGCTAAAAGAGGAAGACCTTCAACTGGTGCATGTGCTCCACAAACGGACGAACAGCAATGGCCACCGCATCACACTTTACTTCAAGGCGACCAGATGGGCCGGGAAAATAATTGCAGCAGAGCCGCACAAGTTCAAGGGTGTGGAATGGTTCTCGCTGGAAAACCTCCCAACCAATCTTTCCGATACAGTGAGTCACGTGCTGAAGGAGTATCGAGATGGCAGGATGTATTCTGAATTCAGGAACAAGCCCACCAAATAGGAAATAAAAAAAGGCCGCCGGTAAAACCAGCGGCCTTTTTTTATGTCGAAACAACTCGATTAGTTGTTTGATGGATCACTCACCAACTTAACTTGACCGTCATTGGCGTTGCCAGTAGTGCTAGTGGTCTTCTCGCCTTTCTTTGCGCAGCAGCCAGCTTTTTCGCCAGCGCAACCAGCTTTTTTCTCCGTAGAAGAAACCTTGGTAGCAGAAGCACCTTTTGCGCAGCAAGCAGCTTTTTCAGAAGGTGAAACGTTTACGAATTTGCCATCTTTTGAGCAATACTCGACGCTGGTGAAAGATACTTTACCAGTGGTTGGGCAAACTTCCTTGCGGGCGTAGCTCACGTCACCAGTGTTGGACACTTGTTTCACGATGCTAGCATCGCCTGCGGCAGCTTTTTCAACATCGGCAGGAGACTCTGAAGTCATGGAAGTTTTATCAGCTGGTGCTTTGGCAGCACAGCAAGCTTTTTTCTGGGCATCGGCAGTGAAAGCCAACAGGCCCATGAACGCAAACAGGAAAAATAATTTTTTCATTGTGAACTGTATTTTAATGGATGAAATGAATGATTACAAGTATTAGGAAAGTTAGACTCCTTTAAATACAATGCCAAAAATAACGGCTGGCTACCTACTAACCTAACCAGCCTCTGCCATTTATGAGAATTTTAACCTTTTGTTAAACCGGCAGATTTTGGCAGGCCAGCTGAGGTTCGGCAACCCAAATTCAACTTAATTTTTCGTTACCTTTGAGCCGTAACTTCGCATAAAGCTACACACTTAGATTTCCCTGCAAAATTTTTACCGCATGAAAAAAATACTACCCGTACTTGCCTTATTTTCCTTGGCGCTTTTCACCGCTTGCAAAAGCACAAAATACACTCCCGACAAATTCCCCATCCGGCAAATCGTCTGGGGCGACGGCGGTGGTTTTGCAGGTATCGAAACCTCCTACACCCTGCTCGAAAACGGCCAGATTTTCAAACAGATTGGCGTGAACGGCAGTTTTTCGGAACTGAAATCCATCAAACCCAAAGCCGCCAAGGTGCTTTTCGATAAAGTAAACTCGCTACAACTTTTCAAACTGGACATTGACAAGCCCGGCAATTTATATTATTACCTGCGGCAGGTGACGGACCACCTCGACAGCCGGGTGACTTGGGGCGCTGGCGATTACCTGCCACCCCAGGGTCTTGTGAGCGTTTACAAGGAACTGAAAGACCTCGGCAGGGACCGGGAAGCCATTTTGACGAAGAAGACAACTACCTCCACTGCACCTGCAAACAAAACAAAAGAAGACGTAAAACCCACCGACGATGCCACCAAGTGGTAGTTTCGGGTGATTGCAACATTGATTTTCAATAAGGCGTGAAGCTGATTCAGCGCAACCGGCATCCGCCTGTTTATCCATTTTCTCATTCCAATTTTTTCCCAATGAAAAATTTTAACCTGATATTGCTGGCGCTTTTTATCGCCCATTTCGCTTTTGGCCAAACGAAACCCCACCGCCAAAAAAATCCCAGCAGCACACCCATCAAGGTCGAAGACCTTTCCCCTGTGCTGCCCATCGCACCTGCCGTGCCGTTTGCTGCTCCGCAATTTGGCGTTCAACCCAATTTCCGGTCTATCCCAAACCTGCCAATTCCAGTGAGCGGCAAGCCCAAGTTGCAAGCCCTCATTTCAGCGGAGACTGGAACTCCTTACCTCATCCGTGGCACGATGGAAGCCGACCCCAGCAAGTCCATGAACTTGCAGGTGCAGGAGTATTTGACTGCCAACAAATCCGTGCTTAAACTGACTGACCCGGCTCAAGAACTTCAAATCAAAAAAACAGAGACTGACGAACTTGGCATCCAACACATTCGCTTGCAACAGCAATGGCAGGGCGTACCCGTGTATGGCGCCGAAGCCATTTTGCACGAAAAAGACGGTCAGTTCTACCTGTTCAACGGTCGTTTTTTCGCTTCGCCAAAGCTGGCGGACGTGACGCCAGGCATTGCGGCGCAAGCCGCCGAACAGCTTGCCCTCACTGCGGTGAGCAATTTGGAAACCGTGAAGCCACTCACTGCGAACGACCTTCACCTCGTGAACACGCCACAACAGTCAAAAGCGGAACTTGTCATTTTTTTCCAGAACAGCGAGCCGCACCTGGCTTGGCATGTAACCGTCGTTCCAAATATCGCTGCCCGCTACAGCTACTTTATTGATGCAAAAACAGGTGAAACCCTGAGCAATCATACAGAGATTTGCAAGATTGCCGGACACTTTCATGGAGTTGGCAGTTCGACAGTTGGCAGTTTGCAGTCAGCGTCTGCTCCCACGTCATTGACTGCCAACTGCCAACTGCCAACTGAAGACTTCCTTCCGCCCGTGGATGGCCCGGCGACGGCAAATGCGAATGACCTTTTTGGGCAATCAAAGTTGATCAACACCTACAAAGTGGGCAACACTTTCTTTTTTATTAATGCCATTGAAACGATGTTCAATAGCACGCAATCGAGCTTCCCAGATGGTGGAGTAGGTGTGATATGGACGATTGATGCACAGAACACCTCCCCTGAAAACAATAATTTCGGTGCTGCACACATCACTTCCAACAATAACAGTTGGAATAACCCGAAGGCTGTGAGCGCCCATTTTCATGCCCAAAAGGCTTATGAATACTACAAAAATACGTTTGGCCGCAACAGCATCAATGGGCAAGGTGGCAATATTGTTTCGTTGATAAACGTGGTGGAAAGCGACAACTCGCAGATGGACAATGCCTTTTGGAACGGCCAAGCCATGTTTTATGGCAACGGCCTCGACGCTTTCACCGCACCGCTTCAAAAAGCCCTTGATGTGTCGGGCCACGAAATGTCCCACGGCGTGATTCAAGAAACCGCCAATTTGGAATACCTGAATGAGAGCGGTGCCTTGAACGAGAGTTTTGCCGATATTTTTGGGGCGATGATTGACAGGGACGACTGGAAAATGGGAGAGGATATCACCAGTACCCAGTTTTTCCCGACGGGCGCCCTTCGTGACCTGAGCAACCCGCACAACGGCGGCAACAGCCTAAACGACAACGGCTGGCAGCCTGCCCACGTCAATGAAAAATACAACGGCAGCGATGACAATGGCGGCGTCCACATCAACTCCGGCATTGTAAACAAGGCTTTTTTCCTCTTCGCAAACAACGCCAGCGTGGGCAAGTCCAAAGCCGAGCAAGTGTATTACCGGGCACTGAACCAGTACCTGACCAAGTCATCCAATTTCGTGGATTGCCGCATCGCAGTCGTTCAAGCAGCTACGGACCTCCACGGTGCCAACTCCGCTGAAGTGAACGCCGCCAAATCGGCCTTCGATGCCGTGGGAATTGGAAGCAGCGGTGGCACTACTACCCCACCCGATATCCAGACGAACCCTGGCGATGACTACGTCGCCATGACGGATGGCAACAGCGACCAGTTGTATATTTTTGCCTCAAATGGCACTGCTGCTTTCAATCCGCTCACCAATATCTCGCCATTGAGCCGCCCCAGCATTACGGATAATGGTAGCGCAGTTTATTATGTTGACCAAGACAATAAGATGCGGGTCATCACCATCAACTGGAGCGCAGGTACTAGCACCAACCAAATCGTACAAGACGAACCGATTTGGTACAATGTGGCTGTTTCAAAAGACGGCAGTCGGCTCGCTGCACTGACCACTGATAATGACGATAAAATATTGATTTATGATTTTGACCAAGCGGCTTGGAAGACCTTCCGACTTTACAATCCTACCACGGCGCAAGGTGGCCAAGACAGTTACAACGTTGAATTTGCCGATGTGCTGGAATGGGACGTGACCGGACAGTGGGTCATGTATGATGCCCTCAGTAAAATCAACAATGGTGGCAGCGACATCGAGTTCTGGGACATTGGCTTTGCCTATGTATGGAACGGCAGCAATTTCGGGGACGGTTACATCGAAAAACTGTTCAGCAGCTTGCCTGAAAATTACAGTGTGGGCAATCCAACTTTTTCTAAAAATTCAGAATACATCATCGCTTTCGATTATTTCAGCGATGAATACGAAGAATATAATTTGGTGGGGGCCAATATCGAAACTGGTGACGTTGGCACTATCTACGACCAAGGCGCTGAACTCTACTGGCCTAGTTACTCACCGGATGACAACCGCATGGTTTTCAACGAAAACCTCAGCGATGGCATGGAGGTTTTAGCTTTCATTTCCTTGGCAAACGACAAAATCAACCCGACTGGCAATGCAACTTCGTTCGTAGAAGGTGGTCGCAAAGGCGTGTGGTTTGCCAATGGCAACCGGGCACTGGCTGCCAATGATTTGGTCGTTCAGAACAATATCCGCCTTTACCCCAACCCAGTGGGCGATGGCCAGTTGAACCTCGATTTTTCAACGAAAAAAATGGGCGATGTTCAGGTACAGGTCTTCGACCTGATGGGCCGGTTGGTTTTGAGTGAAAAAATCAATGCCAGTGCTGGCGAGAACAATCATCGAATGGCCACGATGGATTTGGTCAGTGGTCAATATTTCGTCCGCATCAGTATGGCGGAGGGGCAGGCGACGTTGAGGTTTATTAGGAATTGAGTTATTGGGTTATTGGGTTATTGGGAGCATCTCAATAACCCAATAACTTAATACCCCAATAACTCAAATCCTTCCCAATTTCATTCCAGCATAAATGGCAGCTATGCAAACTAATAAACTAGTTGCCATGTAAACAAAGGCACGGGCCCACTGGCCAGCGATGAGCATTTGCACCGTCTCATTGGAGAAAGTGGAAAAAGTGCTGAACCCGCCGCAAAAACCTGCCATCAGCAGCACGGACATTGGCCCACCGAGCCGCCCTTTTATGCTCAGGCTGACGAACACTCCCAGCACCAGACAAGCCAGTACGTTGGCGGCAAAAGTGGCCCACGGAAACTGGAATTTGTAGGCCGAAAGCCAATGCCCCAGCCCGAAGCGACAGATACTGCCGAGGCCGCCACCGAGGAAAACGAAGAGGTAGGTTTGCATGGTTCAATTTTTCATTCAAGTCGTGAATTTGCGAAAAAGACAACCAAATCCAAGGATATGAAAGAAATCATCACCCGCATACTGCACCTAATCAATGAAGTGCCACAGCAAATACAAGTCTTTTCAGTCGAGGAAATGACCTTGCGGACAGCCCCTGGCAAGTGGTCGAAGCGGGAAATCCTTGGCCACCTCTGTGATTCTGCGCTGCACAATTGGCAGCGGTTCAATCAGACCCAAATGACCAACGAACCGTTGCAAATTATTGGTTATCAACAAGTAGCGTTGGTTCGGCAAAATAACTGGCAAGGGCAAGCGACCGCTGAAATCATTCAACTTTGGAGTAGCCTGAATGCCCAGATTGTGGCAGTGCTGAAAAGTTTGCCGAAGGAAAAACTTCATAACCCCATTGTTTTGCCAAGTGGTGAGCCAGCCAGTTTAGAGTTTCTCATTCAGGATTATCTGAAGCATTTGGAGCATCACTTGGCGCAGGTTTTTTCGAAGAAAATTGAACAGCCCACCCTACCCGACCCTTGGAAATTTAGCACGAAGGATGCACTCGAAATCTTGGAAAACCAAGCTGATGGGAAGATGCTCGCCACGCTTTTGGAGCGAAAAAAGATGTACGTGGAGGTTTACCGACCCAAGCAAATTGACCACCAGATTGCGCACAGCCAAGACGAAATCTACGTCATCATCAGTGGCTCAGGGCAGTTTTTCAACAACGGTGAACGCCGCCCATTTGCCGCAGGCGACCTGATTTTCGTACCAGCGGGCGTGGAGCACCGCTTCGAGGATTTCTCGGACGACTTCGCCACTTGGGTCATTTTTTATTGACCTTCCTGAAACCAAAAACTGTAATTTTGCCCACCAATCACCAATCTCTATTCACCAATCACCACAACCATGTTCGGAGACCTTTTCGGAAACGTAGAGCAACAGCAAGCAGAAATGCGCAAAAAACTGGCAGAAGTCACCGTCACTGCCGAAGTCGGAGGTGTGACCATCACCGCAAATGCCAATCGGGAAATCCTCGATGTCCAGTTTGACAAATCAAAACTAGACTGGGAGGACGTCGAGCAAGTGCAAGACCTCGTGCTCGCCGCCGTAAACAATGCCCTCGAAAAAGCGATGGTGGAAGAACAGGCCGAAACCCAAAAGCTCATTTCGCAGATGATGCCGCCGGGTATGAGCGGGTTGTTTGGGGGGTAGGAATTGGGTATTAGGAATTACAGGCAATACCAAATTCCCAATTCCTAATACCGAATTTCCGTCAGGAACAAACCCTCCGCTGGCACGCTCCAGCTTTTGTTCAACAGCACTTGTCGGTCCAGTGCGTCCTTTACTTCTTCCAAGGTGACTTTGCCAAGGCCCACATTCAGGCTCATCCCCACGATTAGCCGTACCATTCCCCGCAGGAAACGGTTGGCGCTGATATGAAAAACCATGCGCCCCGGCTTGTCAAAATCCCATTCGGCGTGGTAGAGGCTGCACGCCATCGTGTGGACGTCCGTGTTGCTCTTGCAAAACGGCTGAAATTCCCGATAGCGCAACAGCAAGGCAGCGGCGGTCTGCATATCTCCTAATTTCAGTTTATCGGCAAAAGGAAAATGCCAAGCCGTTTCAGCTTCGAAAGGCGTTTTATCCAAAACAACATGGTATTCGTAGCTGCGCCGAATGGCATCAAAACGGGCGTGTGCATCCGGTTTTACTTCATAAATGCGGCGGATGGCGATGTCGCTAGGGAGCAGCTTGTTCAGTCGGCGGAGGAATTCGTCGGGGAATTTTCCCTCAAAATCAAAATGCAAAAAATACTGGCTAGCATGAACGCCAGAGTCGGTGCGGCCACAGCCAATCACCTCAATACTGGAGCCAAGGATTTTGCTCATCGCCTCCTCAATGGCCTGTTGTACGGAGGAAGCGTTGGGTTGGCGCTGCCAGCCGCTGTAGTTCGTGCCCTTGTAGGCAAGTTCGGAAAAATAGCGCATGGCGAAAGGTAGCTAATTTTATAAAAACAGAAAGCGCCCCGACGAAACCAATCCATCGGGGCGCTTTTCATCCCTCATCCCGCTTTCCTCATCCCTACATTATGCCGCTTTGAGCATCCCAAACTTGGAGCGCTCAAATTTCTCGGCAGCATAAGCTTCTGTAACTTTAAACTCTTTGATACTGCGGTCAGAAGGCAGTTCAAACATAGCATCTTTCATCAGTGCTTCGCAAATGGAGCGCAAACCCCTCGCACCCAGTCGGAAATCCAGCGCCTTTTTGGCGATGTAGTCAATGGCCTCCTGCGTAAAGCTGATTTTGATGCCTTCCTGCGCAAACAGTTTGGTGTATTGCTTGAGCAGGGCGTTGCGAGGCTCGGTGAGGATGCGGCGCAGCGTGTCAAAATCAAGTGGTTCGAGGTAAGTGGCTACGGGCAGGCGGCCCACCAGCTCCGGTATCAACCCGAAGCGCTTGAGGTCCATGTGGTTCACGTATTTGATGAGGTTGTCCCGGTCAATCACATTGGAAGTTGCCTCATCCGACTTGTAGCCGATGACGTGCGTGTTCATCCGCCGGGCGATGTGCTTTTCGATGCCATCGAATGCGCCGCCGCAGATGAACAGGATGTTCTGGGTATTGACCTTCACCAGTTTTTGCTCCGGGTGCTTGCGGCCCCCTTGAGGCGGCACGTTCACTTCGGTGCCTTCCAGCATTTTCAGCATCCCCTGCTGCACGCCCTCGCCGGATACATCTCTGGTGATACTGGGGTTGTCGCTCTTGCGGGCTATTTTATCAATCTCGTCAATATAAACAATGCCCCGCTCGGCGGCGGCCACATTAAAGTCGCAGACTTGTAGCAGACGGCTGAGGATGCTCTCCACGTCCTCGCCCACGTAGCCAGCTTCGGTGAAAACCGTGGCGTCCACGATGGCGAAAGGCACATTGAGAAACTTGGCGATGGTTTTGGCCATGAGGGTCTTGCCCGTGCCCGTTTCACCCACAAAAAGCAGGTTTGATTTTTCGATTTCCACCTCGTCTACCGATACTTGGTTGAGTCGCTTGTAGTGGTTATAGACGGCCACGGAAAGCGTCTTCTTGGCTTCATCTTGCCCGATGACGTAAAGGTCAAGGTGATTTTTGATGCCCATTGGCGTCAGGTTTTCAGGCAGGTTGAAATCTGCGCTGGGAGCTGGCTTCTCCTTTTGTTGCTGCTGCTCCTGTTTTTTATTCCCGTAGAGTTCTTCTTCGATAATATCCACGGCCTGCTCCACGCATACTTCGCAGATATGCCCTTCCACCCCGGCTATCAAGATAAGGGCTTCAGACTTGTCCTTTCCGCAGAAAGAACAGCGGTAACTTTGTTTGCTTCGGCGCATTTTTACAGTTTCTAAAAAAGGTTATTGGCTAAAAAAGCGGGGAATTTCAGTCACAAAATACGGGGCATTTGCCCATGTCGCAATCAATAATACCAAGAATTGGCAAATGTCGCTACCTATCTAAACTCAAAAGTTCAGGGCAAGTTGAATTGGCCCTGAACTTTGAGGTGTTTTTTACGAAAAAACTAAGCTTTCTTCGGCGTTGAACGTTCGAGCACTTCATCAATGAGGCCGTAAGCTTTAGCTTCTGTGGCCGTCATCCAGTTGTCACGCTCGCAGTCTTTTGAAATGGTATCGTAATCCTGACCCGTGCAAGTTACCAGTATATCGTAAAGGTCTTTTTGCATGGCCTTGATGAGGCGGTAGGTGATTTCCATCTCCGTCACCTGGCCCTGCATGCCGCCGAGCGGCTGGTGAATCATCACCCGAGAGTGCTTGAGGCAGGTACGTTTGCCGTGGGTACCAGCGGCGAGCAGCACAGCGCCCATCGAAGCGGCGAGTCCCGTACAAATGGTGCCAATATCGGGCGTGATGAATTGCATGGTGTCGTAGATGCCGAGGCCCGCAGTCACGGAGCCGCCGGGGCTGTTCACATACATCATCACGTCACGCTTGTTGTCAGTGGAATCGAGGAAAAGGAGCTGTGCCTGAACCACGTTGGCCACATAATCATTGATGCCGACTCCGAGGAAGATGATGCGGTCCATCATCAAGCGGGAGAATACGTCGAGACCGACGATGTTCATCGGGCGCTCCTCAATGACGTTGGGGGTAAAGCCAACCACATTTGGAATGGTGCGGGCTGTTTGTTCTGAGTAATGCTCCAAGTGCATGGTGCTCATGCCGAGATGCTTGGTGGCGTACTTAACGAATTCGTCTTTGTGAAACATAATTAACTTTTATTTCAATGTAAAGTCAATCGGCGTTGTCGGTTGATTGGTTAGGACTAATTCCCCGTTCGACCCAATTGACAAGCTTACAAACGCCTATTTTCCAATGTGGTTGAAACTCAGGTGAATTTATTCTTCCTCATCGGAAGCTACAGCGCCCCGCTTCAACTGCGCCTTCCGCTCCTCTTCATCCATCACGGCGTCATATTTCGCCTTCAAGTCTTCTTCCGAAATGGCGATTTCACGAAGGCCAATATCAGCTTTCATTTTGAAAAATAGCTTGTCTGCCTGCACATCGCCAGCCAAACCATTGAGGCTTTCCGGGTCTTCCAACATCCGCTTCACGATTGGCTCCAAGTATTTCGGGTCGGCGTATCCGCCGAAATATCCTGCCACTTTGTTGTACGCCATCTGGGTGATTTCCTCTTCCGTCACTTCGATTTCGTATTGGTTGGAAAGCTTTGTTTTTATCAAAGTCCAACGCATGTCGTCTGAGAAATTGTCGTAATCGTTGATGAGCGCATCCGCTTTCTGCTCTTGGCTCACTTTCAACCAGCGCTTGATGAAGTCGTTGGGGAGCGGCATGGAATCACGGTTGAGGTCAATCAAGCGGTTGCGAAGGTCACGGTAAAGGAGTGAATCTGCCTGCCCCTGTTGGCTACCGCCCAAACTCTTGGCAATTAATGCCTTGGCATCTTCCAAATTGCTGATTTCACCGGGTCCAAAAACCTTGTCGTAAAACTCCTGCGTCAGCTCGGCAGGGGCTTGGTTGGTCACTTTTTCAATCGTGCCTTCATACATTTCGTTGGTTTCCGAGCCTTCGTCAATATCGGCTTGGGTAAAATTGAGCAAATATTTTTTCACAAACTCTGGCTTGGCACCCTCCTCCAACTCAAACACGTTGAAGCGCACTTTATCGCCTTTTTGCTTGCTTTTTATTTCATCTTTTGTAGCGCCTTCGGCAAGGCGGTTCACCAAAACCGAGAAAGTCGTCTTCCAGCCGTCCACTTTTGGGGCGTCGCCGTCCATTTCCACAGCACTGAAATAAACCATGTCGTCTTCGACGATCGGGCCCGTGGTTTCCACCTGCTCGCCGTAGTGTTTGCGGGCAGACATCAGGCGCTCCTCCACTTTTTCATCAGGCACTTCCACCTTGTAGTAATCGTACATGGTGTTAGAATCCGCGCCTTTCAGGTCAAATTCCGGCGCCTTTCCCAATTCAAATTGGAAAGAATATGGCTCTGTGCTGTTGTAGTCGAAATTGATGGGCTTTTGGTCCTGCACCGGGATCGGTTGGCCCATGTAGGTGAGGTCCTTGGTGTTCATCACCTCGTTCAACTCTTTGTGGAGCCTATCTGAAATGATTTCACTGAGGAGGCTTTTGCCGTACATTTTTTTCAAAAAAGGCAGCGGCGTCTTACCCTTGCGAAAGCCCTTGATGGCGCCACGGTCTTTGAGTTTATTGAGTTCCTTTTTAAAATCAGGCTCGTAATCTTCCTTTTCGATGGTGACGGTAATGATGGAGTTGAGTGCGTCAATATCTTCTCTGACTACTTTAGGCATGGTGGAATTGCTTTTGTTTTTTGTAAAAATACGGTGGGGAGAGTGTAAAAACTGGTTGATAAGGGTTTATTAAGTTGATAAGGGTTGATACTTGCCGATGTTTAGCGAGCTATCAACCCTTATCAACTTAATAAACCCTTATCAACCCAGAAAAATGTGCGGGTGGAGGGACTCGAACCCCCATGCCTCGCGGCACCAGATCCTAAGTCTGGCGCGTCTACCAATTTCGCCACACCCGCAATCTGTTGATAATCAAATCAATGCGCTCTGCCTTGCGGCAAAAGCGGGCGCAAAGATAAAAAGGTTTTTGTAAAAACACATCGCCGAAGCGCAAAAACAAAAAAGCCCTCCAGCCACAGAATCCAAGGCTGGAGGGCATTCTTTTTTCTTCACAAAAAATCACACCAGCAATCGCATCGGCTCCTCCAAGATAGCCTTCAGCGTTTGCAGAAATTCCGAGCCGGTCGCACCGTCCACCACCCGGTGGTCGCAGGAGAGCGTCACCTTCATCATGTTCCCGATAACGATTTCGCCGCCCTTTACGATGGGCTTCTGGATGATGGCCCCAACTGCCAAAATACAAGCATCCGGCGGATTGATGATGCCCGTAAACTCCTCGATGCCGAACATCCCAAGGTTGGAAATGGTGAAGGTATTGCCTGTCATTTCTTCCGGTTGCAGCTTTTTCACACGGGCCTTTTCCGCCATCACTTTCACCTCTTGGTTGATGGCTGAAAGCGATTTCATATCCGCATGTTTCACCACAGGAACCAATAGTCCGTCATCAACGGCAACGGCCACGCCAATATTGATGTGCTGATTGTAGCGGATTTTATCGCCAAGCCACGAGGAGTTCACCGCTGGGTGCTTGCGCAATGCAACGGCTGCGGCTTTGATGATGATGTCGTTGAACGAAATTTTGACTGGTGCCGCCAGTTCGTTCAGCTTTGGCCGAAGCGCCACGGCACTGTCCATGTTGATTTCCATGGTCAGGTAAAAATGCGGGGCCGTGAACTTGCTCTCGCTCAATCGGCGGGCAATGGCCTTGCGCATCTGGCTGACCGCTTTTTCCTCAAATGCTTCGCCTCCGGCAAAATTGAAGGAAGGAACGGTAGCTGTAGGTGCTATTGCAGGTGCACTTGGCGCAGCAGCGGGCGCTGCACCTTTGTTGTCCATCGCAGCTTCCACGTCCTTGCGGACGATGCGGCCACCGTCGCCGGAGCCATGCAGCGCAGCGATGTCAATGCCCGATTCTTTGGCGATGCTTTTCGCCAACGGCGACGCCTTCACTCGTCCACCATCGCTGGTAGGCGCTGGCAACGGAGCGGAGGCAGGGGCAACTTCTGCCACGGGTTCTGGTTCGGCGGCTGGAGCGGATGCTTTGGGCGCTGGCTCAGCAGCTTTGGATTGACCATTTGTCCCGATAGCTATCGGGATGGCTTCGCCGCCGCCTATCTGCGCCTTCCAGTCTTCGCCGGGCTTGCCGATCACGGCAATCAGTCCCTCCACTGGCACAACACCTTCTTTTATAGCAATATGGAGCAAAGTACCTTCCCAAAGGCTTTCAAAGTCCATCGTCGCCTTGTCAGTCTCGATTTCAGCGAGCAGGTCGCCGGGCGATACTTTGTCGCCTTCTTTTTTGTGCCACGCCACGATATTTCCTTCTTCCATCGTATCGCTCATGCGGGGCATTTTGATAATTTCAGCCATTCTCTTTATTGAGTTTCGAGTTGTGAGTTATGAGTTTCGAGTGGGGTTAAGGGGCAAACTTCGCAAAAATGAAATAATTTCGCTTTTCAAAATGGAAATTGCCGCTTTTGGTTTTGAAAAGCTTCGCAAAATTAACGAAGTTGGTGAGACTGGCGGCGTTTGGAGCGGGAGATGACCTTTGAATTTGCAAAACATGAATTTTTCTTCAAAATTGATAGCGCAATCCGTCGAAGCGTTTGCCAGTTTGCCCGGCATCGGGCGGAAGACGGCACTGCGCCTCACGCTGCACCTCGTCGGCAAATCCCCGGAGACAGCGGAGCAGTTCAGCGAAGCCATCGTGAACATGCGGCGGCGCATCCAGCATTGCAGCATTTGCCACAACCTGAGCGACGAGCCCATTTGCGAAGTTTGCGCCGACAAGCGCCGTGACCGCTCGCTGGTCTGCGTGGTGGAGAGCATACGTGACGTGATGGCCATTGAGGATACTTCGCAATACCGTGGCCTGTACCATGTGCTCGGCGGCCTCATCAACCCGCTGGAGGGCGTCGGGCCCAGCGAACTGACGATTGACTCGCTGCTGCTACGAGTGTCCCCACAGGGCCAGGCCGAAAGCGAAATCCGGGAGATTATCCTCGCCATCTCTCCCACCATCGAGGGCGACACGACGATGTTTTACATTACCAAAAAACTGAAGGATTCGGGCGTTTCGGTCAGCAGTATCGCCCGTGGGGTGAGCTTCGGCGGCGAGTTGGAGTATGCGGATGAAGTGACGCTGGGGCGGAGCATTGTAGCGAGGGTGCCTTATAAGTTGAGTAATGAATGAGCCAAAGTCATTCCTAGTTTTTGAAACTTGGAAAGTCTGGGTCAAAATTTAGCAATATGCGAATCAAAAAATTAGAACTGAAAAACTTCCGTGGCTTCGAGGATTTGACGATTGACTTCCCAGAAGGGGAAAGCGGGCTGGCGGTTTTTGTGGGGGTGAATGGGAGTGGGAAGACGAGTGTGGTGGAAAGTATTTTAGACATTGTTCATTTATTTTATTTCAATATTCTCAGGGCACACTATGAAAACAACAAAGAGGCTGTGCATTTTTTTAGTGAGAGGTTGATAAATACTTCCGATATAAAATCCGGTTCTGATAGACTTGAAATAAACTCAACCTTAGAGTTTCCTGAATTTGGCATGCTCGATTTTCATCATGAAGTATCAAAAAATGGTAGCGTAGAATCTTGGCCTGAACCAACGAGTTGGTTGCTGGATTTGGAAAAGGCTAAATCTGAGTTAGAAAGAGAGTTTGGCAAAGAAAAATACTTGAAATTAAAATCCATAAAGGAGTTAATGCAAAATAATATCTCCTTCTTTAAATATTACCCCACAAACCGACATTCGAGCAAAAACCCTTCTTTAAAAGCGAATAATGACTCAGTAAATTCTCGTCTAAACATGTTTTTCACAGCTTTTGAAAGCAGGTTAAATTATGATGATTTCTTTGAATGGTTTAGAAATACTGAAGATTTTGAGAACGAACAACGACTTTATACAAACCCAAATTATAGACACAACGGACTGGAGGCAATAAGAACTGCATTTTCTAAATTCATACCTCAAGTTCAAAACCCAAGAGTACAAAGGCAGCCTAAAGAGGAATTAGTAGTTGAAAAAAAAGAACAAAACATACCGTTAATAAAGCTTTCGGATGGAGAAAAGTCTTTATTTACACTCATTGGTGATATAATAAGGCGAATGGATTTAACTTATTATTTGCGACAAGGATTTCAACCAGAAATAGATTTATTAGATATGCCCGGCATCATCCTCATAGACGAAATAGAACAGCACCTCCACCCCGCTTGGCAGCGCACCATCATCCCGAACCTCCGCCGCACCTTCCCCAACATCCAATTCATCCTCACCACGCACTCGCCACAGGTGTTGAGCACGCTAAAAAAAGAAAACGTCTTCATCCTCGAAGACTTCAAGCTGGTGAAGGACACCCCGCAAACCTTCGGGCGTGACAGTAATTCAATCCTGTACGAAATCTTCGGAGTGGAGAAGCGACCAGCCGAAGCCAAGGAGGTGTTCGCCAAACTCTACCGCATCATGGACGACCCCGAGAAAGTAAATGAAACGGCTGATATGCTGAAGGATGTGGAAGAGAAATATGGCTACTACGACGAAGAAGTGGTCAGGGCTAGGGGTCATTTTCAGTTCCTAAATGAAGCCTGAGCATGAAGTACATTTCAGCAAAAAAGGCTGGGAACGAGCCAAAAGAAGTCGTAGCAAAAAGGGCAACGCCGGGTTCTTCATTCGATGACTTACCAAAGGCACCGTTGCGTCAAGCCTTGCTCAAAGAGCAAGGTTATATCTGCGCTTATTGTATGCAGCGGATAAAGGATGATAGCAAAAGCACAAAAATCGAGCATTGGTCACCCAGAAATAGAGAAAACGAAAAGGACTATATGAACCTACTCGCAGTTTGCAAAGGCAATGAGGGCAGGCAGGCAGCAGAGCAGCACTGCGACACCTTGAAAGGGTCAACAACAATTACCGTTTCCCCATTAAAATCTACTTGCGAGCAATGGGTGAAATTCGACCCCGGTGGCAATGTTTATTCGGATGATGCAACTATTGAAATCGAAGTAAAAAACTTATTGGGCTTGAATAGGCAGCATCTCGTTGATGAGCGGGCAAAATTGCTGGACAGAGTCAAAGAAGCCATCCAAAAAACTGCCAAAACCAATCCCGACACCAAAATCAAAAAATCGGATTTGACGGCGATGTTGAACGACTGGCAAACCCTCAAGTCGGGAGAATACGAACCATTCTGCCAAGTCGCCATCGCCTATATTTACAAGAAAATCGCCCGCCTCCCCTAACGCCCATGCTCACCACCATCATCGTCAACTACAACGTCCGACACTTCCTGGAGCAGTGCCTCCTGAGTGTGCAAAAAGCCACGCCCAGTGCGGACTTTGGCGATGTTTGGGTCGTTGACAATGCCTCCTCCGACGACAGCGTGGATATGGTGCGCACGCATTTCCCTGAGGTAAAACTCATCGCCAACCAAAAAAACACCGGCTTCGCAGTCGCCAACAACCAAGCAATCCGGGAATCCGCAATCCGCAATCCACAATCCGAATATGTCCTCTTGCTGAACCCCGACACCGTAATACAGGAAGAGACCCTGACCAAATGCGTTGCCTTCATGGAGGCGCACCCCGAAGCGGGCGGACTGGGCGTGAAGATGATTGACGGCAGCGGCACTTTCCTGCCAGAAAGCAAACGGGGTTTCCCCTCGCCGTGGGTGGCCTTCTGCAAGACTTTCGGGCTGGCGGCCATTTTCCCAAAATCAAAAATCTTCGGGCGCTACCACCTAGGCTTTTTGGACAAAAACGACACGCACGAAGTGGACGTGCTGGCAGGGGCTTTCATGCTGCTGCGCCGCTCTGTTTTGGATAAAATCGGGCTGCTCGACGAGGCGTTTTTCATGTACGGCGAGGACATTGACCTCAGCTACCGCATCGTGCAGGCGGGCTACAAAAACTACTATTTCGCCGACACAGCCATCATCCACTACAAGGGCGAAAGCACGAAAAAGGGCAGCTTGAATTACGTCCGCACGTTCTACCAGGCCATGATCATCTTCGCCCGAAAGCACTTCCAGGGGCGGCAAGCGACCTTGTTCATCGCCATGATTTACGGCGCCATCTGGCTGCGAGCTGGCATGACGCTCGTCGGCAATTTTTTCAAAAAAAGCTACCTGCCCCTGCTCGATGCCCTGCTCATGTTCGGCGGAATCTGGCTCTGCAAGGTCTTTTGGGCCAACTATTTTTACCACGACCCCTATTGGTTCAAACACAGTTTCATGCAGTTCAACGCCCCGTTCTACACTATCGTTTGGCTGGCGGCGCTGTGGTTCAGCGGGGGCTACGACGAATCATCGAACCTGCGCCGACTGACCCGGGGGCTACTGCTCGGCACGGTCGTCATCTCGGCGGTGTACGGTTTTTTGCCCCAAGACCTTCGGCCATCAAGGGCGGTAATTTTGCTGGCCACGGTCTGGTCCATGCTGGCACTGACGGTGCTGCGTTTTGTTTTTCATTTTTTCAAAACAGGCAACCTCAGCGTTGGGCGAACTCGTCCGGCGAACCTCGCCATTGTAGGGTCGGAGGAGGAGTGCGAGCGGGTGAAAGGGCTGATGGCGAAGGCGGGGGTGGAGAAGAATTTCATCGGAAGAGTTGAGCCAACGGAAATTTACGATTTACGATTTACGATTTACGATTGTTTGGGGGCAGTGGATAAATTGGACGAGTTGGCGGCGCTGTACCACTTGGATGAAATCATTTTTTGCCTAAAAGACGTAACTGCCTCACAGACAATCAGTTGGATGGAGCACCTTGGCCCCCGCATTGAGTATCGCACCGTGCCGGAAGGCGGCCAAACCATCATCGGCAGCAGCTCAAAGGACACATCGGGCGAGCTTTACACCACGGCCATTCGCTATCGAATCGCCAATCCGACGGCACGGCGGAGCAAGCGGCTGCTGGATTTGGGACTGGCTTTTTGCTTTTTGATTTTGGCGCTGCCGCTATTGTTTTTGGTGAAAAATGGTGGTGGTTTCTTGAAAAACTTGGCCTTTGTTTTTATTGGTAAAAAATCGTGGGTCGGCTACTCAAGTGGGCAAAGGGCAAAGGGCAGTGGGCAGTCAGTACCTAGCATCCTCCAATTGCCGAAGGTAAAACCAAGTGTATTGACGCCCAGGCATGCTTTTCCAGAAAAGCAATTCGATGAGGCCACCGCCCGCCGTCTCGACTTTTTTTACGCCAAAGATTATGAAATCGGGCGGGATTTGGCGGTGGTGCGAAAGGGGTGGCGGGAGCTGGGGCGGTGATTCAAAACCCTGGAATATACTCCACATCATCCTCCTCCACCGGAGCCGCTTCGCCTCTGTCTTCCCAGCCTTTCGGTTCTTTCACCATGTTCAGCGGAGCACCGAAAACCTTGATGAGCTGTGCCCGGATGAGCCGTTTCTGGGTCTCGCTCCGGTCGAACATATCCTTGACTTTTCGCTTATCCGTGGCATATTTGTACTTG
>JBGSWN010000004.1:0-27159 GCA_041752395.1 Saprospiraceae bacterium
ATCAATGTTCAATACTTCTTCGAATGGGTTTGGGAAAACGGCAATGTCCATACCCACCTCAGTGTTCCTTGTTGCCACAGTTCCGATTTGGAGCGTCTGGCAGTAGGTGCCCGTGCCATTGGCATTTGAAACGGTGAGGCAGACCTCGTAGCTTCCATCGGTGGGGAAAATATGCACCGGGCTGGTGTCCTGGCTGGTGCTGTTGTCCCCAAAATCCCAGAGCCATTCGGCAGGCTCGTAATAGGATAGGTCCGTACAGGCCACCTTCAGGTAATCAATGGTGTCTTGTTTAAGGTGAAAGTATGCAACCGGAACATTGTCAAGCCCAAGCGTGTCGCAGGCACTCCCGTCAATTGGCCCAAGCCGGTAATTAGGATAATTGGGCAGCGAGAATGCATTCCGGGTGGGCAGTTTCAGGCCATGCTGGACAACGTTGCAGGCAAGCCCCTTTTTGTTCGGGGATTCGATGACGTGCAGGTAGTTAGTGGCATTGTTCGCCGACAGGTATATCTTGCCGTCGGGGCCCAGCTGTGCCATGTGGAACCTTGTCTGAAAGGGGTCAGTAAAACCGTCGTATTGTGCCACAACCACCTCGCTTGCCTTAATGTCGGCAGCCCAGAGGTCAAACTGTAGGATTTGATTGTCCATCGATGCGTAAATGAAACGGGAGTTTGGTGAAATGGCTATCCCACCGGAAAAGGCATTGACATCGTACTTAAGCCTCCTGTGGTTGCTCAAAATCCCGGTACATCGGTCAAAGTCGTACACCTCAACATACTGGCCGATTACAAAGTCTATGGTATGAAACTGAACGAAGTGCTGGCCGTCCGGCGAAAATGCGGCCTGCCCCAATCCTATCTTTATCGGCAGGCCCACGTGCTGGGTATCAACGGACACTATGCCATCGGGGGTCAACAGTATTTTGTAAAACAAATTTGATTCTTCCTTCCTTATTACGACCCACCAGTCCCTGCCATTTGCGTGTCGAGTGGCGGTCAACTTGCCATAGTCAAGCGTGTCAGACACCAGTGGCACTTTTTTTGCCACCAAGGAGCCGAGCCCGCCATTTTCGGTCATGTCGATTATGGAAAAGTAGAGGTCTGTTGCAACGAGGTGTATGTTAGTTCCGCCACCTACGTCGCCAATGGTTTCATGGAAAAGCATATAGCGGTCTGCCTCATCGGGAATGGGAAGTGCCAATCCACCCTGCACAAGGTCATAACCAGTAGCGTTGTAAGTGTTCAAACCTTCCCCGTTCTCCATCATCTGGTAGGAAGTGTCCTCCACATAAATCCCGTTGAAGTAGAAAAGCAGGTTTCCCTCCTCATCACAAATGCTTGCATTTGTATCCGTGAAAAACATTTCAATTTCGGGATTACTATAAACAGAAGGAAACTCTGGCGAATTGAAGTCCAGAACAGATATGCCATAGGCTGGTACGCCTGCATCTCCGCCATACCCCATCAGCCATACATAATCGTTCTTTTGTGAAAAACAGGTTGACAGGTACAGCAATGTGAGCGGGAATAAAAGAAGGTATTTCATGGTCTGTCTATGAAATTGGGCGGCAGGCACTTTAATGCCCGCCGCCCTGTTTTTTACTTTTTCACTTTGCAATTACTATTTTTTGTGTAAATCCGTAGTAAGCAATGCGGTTATTAGAACTTGTGTTTTCACTCAAGCCTCAGACTCTACTTGGTATGTTATTCAACAATTAGAACCAGGCAAAGCAAGTTACGCTTCTTTCAGTATTAGAGAACCCGATTTGTTAGAAAATTTGTTGTTTGGAGACAGGTGGGTTCCCAATTCACAAATTCTGGAAAGTGAAGTTAAATGGCCGGAAAGGTTAGACTTGATTCTGAGGTGTGGCCGAAACAAAACAGATAGCCAAGGCAATTTTGGACGCCTTGGCTACCTGCATTCATTCTCGACAAGCCTTACTAAAGCTGAACTCTAGAAACTTTGAAAATCAAAATAACTGACTCGACAGGTAATCAAGCCAATAATATGCTCAAGGTTCCAAGGAAATCTCATTGAAAAGCTTTTGGTAGGCTCAGATTAGCATTGGTTATATTTGTTGTAAAAATTTCAGCTTATACCTTAAGCCGCAATAACTTTCCCGGTATTCTTCTTTGCCAGTGTTTTGTCGTTTCGATGAGATACTGCCTTCTTCGGTGCAACTATAGATTTGCCAGCAGCCTTAGCAGTTTCTTTTTGGGACGGTTTGCTTTTCAGTTGTTTTTTCAAAGTCTTGGCAGCAAGCTTAAGTTCAATTTTCGCAGCATCTTTCTGAGCCTTGAGCTTTTCAAATGTAGCTTCCTTTGTTTGTACATCTTTGATAAAAGCAATCAACTCCGGACGGTTTTTTACCGCCTTTTTTTCAATGGATGCAAGTAGTTTTCTCATAAACGATTGATTTAATTTTTTTTGTGTAGAATTATTTCTCTTGCAAAATTAGATGAGTTAACAATTATTTAATGTTAAGTTTTCATTGCGGCTTAAAATTTAACATTGGAAATAAAAAAAGTAGTCGTGAACTTTGGACGGCTATTCTGATAAAAGCTATTGATTTTTAATTTAAGCCACAGATTATGCTGGGTTTAATTATGCGAGAATCTATTGTCCCATTCCCGATTTAGTTCACAATAATTTTATAGGTTTTTCATATCAAAGTTGCATACCAGCCTCATCATTGCTACTGATATTTTAAACTTCCACTCATAGCAAAAATCATCTTTAAAAATGGACGAAATGACCACCATCGCAATGTACGACCTGACCAAAATCGAGGGCATTGGCTCTGCCGTAGCCGAACTGCTCAACGAAAAGGGAATCCACAGCTACACCGACCTGGCAAACATGACACCAGAAGCGCTCAAGGAAATGATGAACGAAGCAGGACCTGGGTTCTCCTTCCGGGACACTACCACTTGGCCCGAACAAGCTTCATTTGCTGCTGAAGGCCGCTGGGATGAACTGAAGACCTGGCAGGACGAACTGCAAGGCGGCAAGGTGATAGCCGAATCCGAAGAAGAATAAAAACCAAATGAGACTCCATTACCTTTTTTATGTATGCGTGGCGAGCTATTCGGGCGGCGATTTTTTCCTTGCAATGAATAGGGATTTCGATAGCAAGTATCTGTCCTCCATTCAGTGCAGCATGAATTCGCTAGCAACAGATAACCTCTCCTCGCATACTTTTTCAAACGTGATTCCAACAGCTTTGGAAACTTCGCTGGATGAAATTACTGCTTGGTCTTCCACCCCGCTACCACAAGCTCATGCTCACAATGACTATGAACATGAGCGGCCACTACTCGACGCCTTGGCACACGGCTTTACTTATATCGAGGCGGATGTACATCTGAAAGACGGGGAATTGTATGTGGCGCATGATATTCCACTTGTTTTGTCGCCAAAGCGGACGCTCCGAACGCTCTACCTCGACCCATTGGATGCTATCGTCCAGCGCAACGGCGGTCAGGTTTACCCTGGCAAAAACGCATTGCCCATTTACCTGATGATAGATATAAAAACTGAAGCCGCCGCCACTTACGAAGCACTGAAAATTTACCTGGAACCCTACCGCCACTTATTGACAAGTTTCGAAAACAGCAAAAAAACAGAACGGGCCATTACCGTTTTCCTTTCCGGCAACCGACCGGTACGGCAGGTTTTAGAAGAAAAAAACACCTTGATGTGCATAGATGGCCGCCTTGAAGATTTGGGTAAAGGCATCCCCGCCGACCTGATGCCAGTGGTCAGCGAGCGCTTCTCCAATATCTTTGGTTGGGAAATCTTGGGCCAACAACGCACTGAAAATCAATGGCTTGTGCTCCAGCATCTTGCCCGCATAGCCCATTCCGAAGGAAAAAAACTACGCCTTTGGGCCAGCCCTGAATCGGAGCAGGTTTGGGAGGAAATGCTGAATGCAGGCTGTGATATCATCAACACGGATGAATTGGAGCTGGTACGCCGCTTTTTCCAACGGCGCTCCATTGCCAGCCTCGCAAACCATTGATTAACACAAACTTCAACAATCCTTAAGCAGCATTTTCCGGTGAGTTCAAACAGCCGCCCGTCCTTTGCCAGCCATTGCATTTCAGCATGGTTGCCACTACAGAAACCTTTCGAGCACATACACCTTTGACTACCTTTTCGGAAAAGGAAGACTACAATCCTCGGTTCGCTTGGACCATTGCCCTGTCGCTATTAGCACTTCAGTTCCTGCCCTATCTGCTCCTTTGGGACGAAGCCTATATCCGCATCCACGACACCCTCGAAGGCATTGACTACCAAAACCTTTTTGCCGCTGGCAAAACATTCGACTATTCCCCTGGCGCAAAAATCGAGCAGTTGATGAACGGCCTGCCCCGTGCCGCCGTAAAGACCGGATGGTCGTTCGTGGCACTCTGGCACTGGCTGTTCGGGCTTTATGGCGGCTATATTTTCAATTATATGATGGTGCATCTCACCGCTTTTTTTGGGATGTACCTGCTGCTTCGTGACCAAATATTCACCCCAAAAATCAAAGTGTGGCTGGCACTGGGCGTTGCACTTTGCTATGCCTGGCTGCCGGTTTTTACAATGCTCGGCATGTCCGTTGCAGGGCTGCCGCTAATGACGTGGGCGATGTTCCGCCTGACGGAAAAACAAGCTGGACTGGCTCCTTGGCTGGTGCTTTTGCTCTTTCCTTTCTGCTCCGACATCGTCTGGGCAGGCATTCCGGTGCTGGGTTTTGGCGGTTCAGTCTGGCTGTATTTTTTTTGGAAAACGGGCGATTGGAATGGGTGGCTTTTTACCGCCGTTGCCTGCATGGCCGTGCTCTACATCGCCACCAATTGGCAGTTGTTCCATCTCAGTTTTTGGCCCAGCGACTTCCAAACCCACCGCTTGGAATACGACTATTTTTACAACAAAAACCTCAGCCTGTCGGCCAGCCTCAGCCAAACTGCACAAATGTTTTTCCTCTGTTACCACCATGTCGGCACTTTCGTCAGCGTACCCGTGGTGCTGGCTGCGCTCGTGGTACGCCGCTGGTCAGACTGGGAGAAATCTGCCTCAAAAATATTTGCTACCATTTTGGTGGTCAGTGCTTTCTATGGATTCTACAATTTCATCGTCTGGGCTGGCGGCGATTATTTCGGGCTGCTGAAATCCTTCAAATTTGAGCGGCTCATTCTGGTACTACCCATGCTTTGGCTATTGTTGTTCACCCTGATTTTATCAAAACTGGAAAAGGGGAGCAACAAACTGGCGGCCTGGTTTCTTGCCACACAATTGGCAATCTGTATGCTCTCCAACGACGAATTTGCCCAAAACCTCCGCCAGTTGGCCGGGCAGCCCCGCAAACCGAATTTCAAGGCATTTTTCGATGAAAAGCTCTTCAGCGAAATTGACCGGTACATTGGCCAGCCGAAGGCCAGCTACCGGGTCGTTTCACTTGGGATGCACCCGTCCGTGGTGCATTACAACGGCTTCTACACCCTCGACCTTCATGCCTCGCTTTACGACCTGCGCTACAAGCACCAGTTCCGAAAAATCATGGCCGACGAACTGGCCAAGAGCAGCATTGTGAAAAAAGAGTTCGACCTGTTCGGCAACCGCTGCTACCTCTACTCGGCGGAGCTGGGCAAGGAGGACGATGCTTTTCTCTGCGGCAAAAACAGCCACCGTTCCATTTGCCAACTCAGCCTCAACGCCAAGGAACTCAGCGGAATGGGTGGCAAATACCTGTTTTCCGCCGTGAAAATCGAAAATGCGGAAGCCATTGGCTTGAGGCTTCGGCAAGTTTTTGAAGGAAAATTCTGGCAGGTACACCTCTACGAGGTGATTCGAAAAAATTTAACACAATAAATTGAATATCAGATTTTTATGAAAAATCTTGAAGCTTTGAAAAAAGAAAGAACGGAGAAAATACTGCCTTTTTTGTTATCACTGATTGTGTTGCTGGCCTCGTTTTTCTTCCTCTTGGGTGGCATGGTGATACCTTCCATTGCCTCCTATTATTGAAAAAGAATCATGGAACAATTTTCACTCAAAAACAAGGTCGCCATTGTAACGGGTGCCACTGGCCTACTGGGCAAACAACATTGTATCGCATTGGCTGAGTCGGGCGCCCAAGTCGTGGTGGCCGACCTCAACCTCGGCGATTGTCGGCACCTAGCCGCCGAACTGCCCGGCGAAAACCATCTCCCGCTTGCCCTCGACGTGACGTTGCCGCACTCGCTCCGCTGCGGTCGCAACGCCGTGCTAAAAAAGTACGACCGCCTCGACGTGCTGGTGAACAACGCTGCCGTGAACGACAAATTCGAGTCGCCAGCGCTCGCTGCCGAGCAGTCCAAGTTTGAAAACTACCCGTTGGAAATGTGGCTCCGCTCCCTGGAGGTGAACGTGACGGGCGTTTTTCTCGCTTCGCAAATATTCGGTACGGCCATGGCCGAGCAGGGCAGTGGCAGCATCATCAACGTGGCCAGTACCTACGGTATGGTCGGCCCCGACCAGTCGCTCTACGTCAAGCCAGACGGTGAGCAAGCATTTTTCAAAAGCCCGGCCTACCCAGCCACGAAGGGCGCCGTGCTGAATTTTACACGGTATTTGGCTGCCTATTGGGGCAAGGCTGGTATCCGGGTGAATTCACTTTCGCCGGGAGGTGTAGAGAACGGTCAGGAGAATTGGTTCATCGAGAACTATGGCCGACGCACGGCACTTGGCCGCATGGCCCAGCCCAACGACTACCGGGGGGCGCTGGTCTTCCTTGCCAGCGATGCCTCTGCCTACATGACCGGGGCAAACCTAGTGGTGGACGGCGGGTGGACGGCGGTGTAAACTCTTTGTAAATCAACTACTTGCACGTTTAAACCAAAGATAACTTCGCCTTAATTCTCAACTCATCGAAGCTCCCTAACCTTGCATACTTTTCATTCGCAAGGGAATTTTCCGATATTTTTTGAATATAAAACAAGGACACCATTGGCCGTCAAAGCTGTTGCGCTTTGAAAGGGAGGTCGTCTTTTGCCCGAAAACATACCATGACAAACATTGAAGAAAAGGCTGCCCAAATCAAGCTACTGCTCACCGATTGTGACGGTGTGCTGACGGATGCCGGGGTGTACTACTCGGCGCAAGGCGAGGAAATGAAGCGCTTCTCCATGCGGGACGGCATGGGGGTGGAGCGCTTGCGCAAACTGGCCAATGTCGAGGTAGGCATCATCACTGGTGAGAACTCGCTCCCCGTTGCCCGTCGGGCCTCAAAGCTCCAAATCACCGAACTACACCTCGGCTGCAAGGACAAGGTTCGCACCCTGCTCACCATTGCCGAGCGCAACCACCTCAGCCTGCACCAAATCGCCTTTATCGGCGACGACATGAACGACGAAGCCGTGCTGCAAATGGTCGGCCTAAGTGCCTGCCCAGCCGATGCAATGGCGGAAATCAAATCACTTGCCGACTACACCTGCCAAAACTACGGTGGACACGGTGCCTTCCGGGAATTTGCGGAACTCATCATCAAAGCCAAGACTAGCAACCATCATTTGGCATTCGCCAATGGGCAAGCACAACGTGTTGACACAATGGCCTCCATGACAAATGACAAACTTTTTGACCAATGACTACTGTTAAACTAAAAACCGGCACCCAAATCGGCGGCCATGCACCCGCCTACATCATCGCCGAAATCGGCATCAACCACAACGGCTCGCTCAATATTGCGAAGCACCTCATCCGGGAGGCGCACGAGGCGGGCTGCAACGCTGTCAAGTTCCAAAAACGCACCCCGGAGCTTTGTGTGCCAAGGGAACAGCGCAACCAAAAACGGGACACGCCGTGGGGCCGCATCACCTACATGGAGTACCGCTACAAAGTCGAATTTGGCGTAGCCGAATACGCTGAAATTGACCGCTACTGTCAAGAACTAGGCATTGACTGGTTCGCTTCCTGCTGGGACGAGGAGGCCGTGGATTTCATCGAGCAGTTCAATCCGCCGCTGTACAAAGCCGCTTCCGCTTCGCTCACCGACCACTCGCTGCTACAGGCGATGAAGGCCACAGGCAAGCCGCTCATGCTCAGCACGGGCATGTCCACCATGCACGAAATCTTCGATGCAGCGGAGACCCTTGGCTTGGAAAACGTGCTCATCGCCCACTCAACCTCCGCCTACCCTTGCCCGCTCAACGAGCTGAACCTGCGGATGATAAACACGTTGCGGGAGTGGTTCCCCAACACGCCCATCGGCTACTCTGGCCATGAAACCGGACTGGCGACGACGGTTGCGGCTGTCGCAATGGGCGCCTGTTTTGTGGAGCGCCACTTCACCCTAGACCGGGCTATGTGGGGAAGCGACCAGGCCGCCAGCGTGGAGCCGACGGGCATGCATCGCCTTGTGAAGGACATCCGGGCCATCGAAGAGGCGATGGGCAATGGCGTGAAACAAGTCTATGAAAGCGAGCTTGGGCCGAGGGCGAAGCTGCGCCGGGTGAAGGAGGAGGAAGCGGTGACGGTGTAGTTTTTACAGATTCTTACATCCGCTTTCAATTTGTAAAGAATTTTTGCAAACTATTGACAATGAGGATTTTGTCGAAACGAATCAGCCAAACGATTTGGCTGTTATTGCTTGTAAATATTGGTTGGGCGCAGTCCGAAACCCGAACCATCTGCGGCGGCTTGACCGTGCCTTGGGATATTGAATACCTCCCCGATAACCAGCTTATTTTCACAGAAATCAATGGGCAAATCGGCAAGGTGGACCTCGCTACGGGCGAGGTGAAAACCCTGCTGCAGGTGCCCGAAGTGGCAAGGGAGTTGCAGGCCGGGCTGCTCGGCTTGGCGCTGCACCCCGATTTTTTGCGAAGCAAAAAAGTCTATGTCGCTTATACCTCCTACAAGGGCGATGCGCTCGTGCTACGAATTGCGGAGCTTACCTATCTTACTGAAAACGAATCGCTCTCCTTTTCTAAAATCCTTTTCGACGATATACCCGCCGCACCTACCGACATCGGCGGGCGGCTGCTCGCCACGCCGGACGGCTACCTCTTCCTGACGGTCGGGGACTTGGAGCAGACGGAGCGGGCGCAGGACTTGAACTCGCTCAATGGCAAGATTTTGCGCATCAATTTGGATGGGTCAATTCCAGCCGACAACCCTACCGGAACTGCTGTCTGGGCTTGGGGGCTTCGCAATTCGCAGGGCTTGGCAGCGGCTTATGGCTCCGTATTTTGCACGGAGCATGGCACGATGGACAACGACGAGTTGAACATGCTCGTGCGGAAGCATAACAATTTGGGTTGGCCACTGATTGCGGGAAATGTGAAAAACTTGGAGGAGGTTCGAATTGCTTATGAAACCACGCAAAATTCGCCCCTAAAAACTTGGACGCCCACTATTGCCCCATGTGGGTTGGCCTTTTATGACCACGACCGTTATCCGCATTTGAAAAGCTGTTTTTTAATGGCAAACCTGTTTGACCAAAGCCTCAAAGCCGTCCGCTACGACAGCAGCAATGTAGCGGTAACAGAGGAGTTTGATTTGGTGAATGAAACAGCGGGGAGGTTGCGGGATGTGGCCGTTGCGCCTGATGGGCGAATTTTCGTAAGTACCTCAAATTCAGATAAATATGGGGCGCAGCCGCCGGGAGCGGATATGATTTTGGAGGTGATACCACCCTTGGCACTGACGGAAGCGAGGGTGCCAGAAGCCGCTGAAATGAATCTCGAAAACCCCATTGTGCAAGCAATGCAGCTTGACTCCACGGCACTGGTTGTGAGTGTCATGGCGACAGGCCTCGTCCACCCCTGGGACATGACCTGGGGCTTCGACAACCGCATCTGGTTCACCGAAAACGGCGGCTGGGTGAAGCGCCTCGACCCCGCTACTGGCCAGCTCGACACGCTTCTGAAATTGGGCGATTGCCATACCTCGTGGGGCAATCCGGGCATCTACTCGCTGGCTTTCCACCCCGATTTTCCGAAGGAACCCTTTCTATTTGTGCATTATACCAACTCCCCGACGAACTCGAAACTGGTGCGCTTCCGCTACGATTTTGCGAAAGACGAGCTGGTGGACAGCGTTTCCATCATCCCAAAAATCATCGCCAACGAGAGCCACAACGGCAGCCGCATGGTTTTCACGCCCGATAAAAAAATGTTCTTCGCCATGGGCGAAGCCTACACACCGGAACTGGCCCAAGACCTGAACGGCATCAACGGCAAAATCCTCCGGCTGAACCTCGACGGCTCGGTGCCCGCCGACAATCCTTTCCCCGGCTCGCTCATCTGGAGCTACGGCCACCGCAACCCGCAGGGGCTAGCCCTCCTGCCCAATGGCACGCTCTGGAGCAGCGAGCACGGTGCCAACAACGACGACGAAATGAACATCATCCTGAAAGGCCGCAACTACGGCTGGCCCAAGGTGCAGGGCAAATGCGACCTCCGTTCCGAGCAGCGTTTTTGTGAAGCAAACCAAGTGGTGGAACCCGCCATCGTCTGGACGCCGACCGTGGCACCTTGCGCCCTCGAATACTATGACCACCCCGCCATCCCAGAGTGGCGAAACTCGCTGATGCAGGTCTTTTTGAAAAAAGGTAAGGGCAAGCTTGGGCAGCGCATGACGGTTTTCAAACTGGACGAAACAGGGACGAAAATCATCGGCCAGCAGGATTTTTTCAACAATACCTTCGGCAGGCTGCGGGACGTGCTGATTGCACCGGACGGGCGGATTTTCCTTTGCACATCAAATATGGAGGTGAGTGGAAATGGAAAAAAAGCTGTGCGACCAGGCGATGATAAAATAATTGAAATAAAATCAATGCGGAATTAACATAATAGCGCATTTCTCTGACAAGGCTTCTTAACAACATAACCCACCTTAAAAATACGCTTAACATAGCTCAAATACCTTCGCCGGAAAACTTTATCTATGAAAAAGAATCTACTTTTTTTACTACCTTCTTTGCTAATAGCGACACTTTCTTTCGGCCAATGGGTGGACACTGTCCGCATCCAGATGACTGGCCTTGATGGGGGTATCGAAGTCTCTACGGACGATGCGGAACAAAAAAACAACGAAATTGACAAGCTCTACGACGATGACCTCGACATCGGTTGGGAGGGCGACGAATTCAACGTTGTTTCTACGGGCCTGCGCTACCGGGGCGTGAACGTGCCAAAAGGTGCCACCATTGACTCTGCCTTCATCGAAATGTGGGCGCACGAGGACGAAGGCGACCTGGCCATTGTTACCATCACCGCAGAGGCATCCGACAATCCGGTGACTTACAATGACACAGACCTGATTTCCGACCGCCCACGCACTACCGCATCCGTGGTTTGGGAGTGCGACGAAGAATGGACGATTTGGGAAAAATACCGGACTCCAGACCTCTCGGCGCTGGTGCAGGAAGTGGTTGACCGGGGTAGTTGGCAGCAAGGCAACGCAATGGCTTTTTACCTTACTGGCCAAGACCAAGGCGCCAGCGACGATGACAATGCCCGTGATTTCGAGGCTTTTGAGAATGTGGCCGACCCCGATGATGGCGGCGACGGCTTGAATCACCCGGAGCGTGTTTCCAAATTAGTCATCTATTACTCTGGCATAAGCCCGGTGCTGGAACGAAGTGTGGTGGCCAACTTGAAGGTTACGCCAAACCCCGTCTCCGGCAGTTTCATGCGGATAGCCCTCGAAGCTTTTCAGGGTGAAAACGTGACGCTGACCCTTTCCGACCTGAGCGGCAAAACCGTTCAGACGTGGAAGCAGGACAACCTCAACGAAGTTTCCTTAAAATTGGACCTGAATACCTTGCCCGGCATTTATGCGCTTGAGGCGGTGTCAGCCAATAAAGTGGGCGTTGTGAAAGTGGTTGTTCAATAATTTTAAGGGTTTCTTTAATCAACTAACGTCGGTGGGTTTTTAGAACCTCACCGACGTTTTTTATATTCTGCCAGATGAAGTCAGCGACCTATTACAGCAGCTATATTTTCCTATTTTTTAGTTTACTTGTTCAAAATATAGATGCACAAAACAATAACTCAATTCGTGGTAAAATATGGGATGCCGACACGAAAATCACGCTCATAGGTGCTACCGCACAAGTGGTCGGAACGACCGTTGCTACTGTATCAGACATGAATGGCGAATATATTTTGGACAATATCCCGGTTAAAAATGGGCACATTATTTTTTCATTTATTGGCTATGAAACCGACACCATATTATTTGAATTTACCAAAACGCAAATATTGGATATAGTCGTTTATTTAAAACCAACTTCCACTGTGATGAGAACCGTGGTTGTGACCGGAAAATTGGATGGTCAAATGAAAGCCAACCGCGACCAGCAAGTATCTTCCAGCATCAAAAACATCGTTGCAGCGGAGCAGATGATCAAGTTCCCCGACCTTAACGCCGCCGAAAGCATTTCGAGAATCCCTGGCATCACCTTACAACGTGACCAAGGGGAGGGGCGATTCGTGCAGTTGCGAGGCACACCGCCAGAGCTGTCCAATTTCAGCGTAAACGGCGAGCAAATCCCAAGCCCGGAAGGCGATGTGCGCTACGTGGGGTTAGACGTGGTGTCTGTTGACCAATTGGCGAGCATCGAAATTTCCAAGGCGCTCACACCAGACCAAGATGGCGACGCCATTGGTGGCTCCGTCAACCTGAACACCAAAATGGCAAGGGACTCCATCCCTGAAATCCGGGTTGCGGTGGCGGGCGGGTACAACCATCTCAGCGAAAAGCCGCTGTATAATCTACAGTTTTCGCTTGGCCAGCGGTACAGGGATTTCGGCTTTTACATCAATGCCTCCCATTCGGACGACCGCCGGGCCTCGCACGACATGGAATTCAACTTCAACGAATCCCGCTTCGGCGGCGACACCAGTTTTCAACTCCACTACGACATCGTGCAGCTCCGCCATTACGAAATCAACCGCCAGCGGACTGGGTTGAGCGGCACTTGGGATTGGACGCCAAACAAAAGCAACTCGCTGTATATCAACGCTTTGTATAACCGCTATTCCGACGACGAACTACGCCGACGGGTGCGCTACAATATCGGCGATGGCTTCATTTTGAGTGAGACCTCATCGCGTGAGGCGAATATCGAGCGGGACTTGAAGGAACGGGAGAAGATACAGACCATCGCCAACGCAAACCTCGGCGGTAAGCACCAGCTCGGTTTTTTCACCATTGACTACCTCCTGAGCTATTCCCATGCTAAGGAGGTCGTGCCCGACCGCATGGATATCAACTTCCAGAACGACCTAGTGAACCTTGAACTCGACCTGTCGGAACCCAACTGGCCACGCATCGGCTTCCCTCGTGAGAAGGATTCAACGACTGTGTTCAATTCCTTGGACTACGAGTTCGACGAGCTGTTTTTGCAGCAAACCCGAACCGAAGACCGCAACCTGACTGCCCGCCTCAACCTTGAAAAAAGCTATGGCAACGGCAGCCGACATGGCAGCGTGAAAATCGGCGGAAAAATCAGGCTCAAGGACAAGGAACGGGACAACCAGGGTAAGGTTTGGAGCAAATACTACCAACTTTTTGCGGTGAATAGCCCGTTCGACAGCCTTCGCCAGATTTACACCAGCGTTGGGCCGAAACTGAGCCTTGCAACGGTGGCTGGTGATTTTAGCGAACCAAACCTGCTCAACCGCAACTACCAACTCGGCGATACTCCAGACCCCAAAAAGAGCCGGGAGTTTTTCGATTTTTATTTCCAAAACTTCAAGCTCCAGGAGAGCGACACGAAGGAGGAATCCTTTTCGGAGGACTACCAAGCAGATGAGGACATCTACGCTGCGTATGCCATGGCCACGCAGCACTGGGGCCGGACGATGTTCCTCGCAGGGGTGCGCTACGAACGCACGAATATCAACTACCAGGGCTTTGATGTGCAGTTCAAGACCTTTTCCGATGCCTTCGAGCGGCTCGATACGTTGCGGAGCAAGAAAAACTACGACTTTTTGCTGCCACAATTCCATTTCAAATACACCCTCGACGAGCGCACCAACCTGCGGGCAGCGCTCACCTGGACCTACTCCCGGCCAAACTTCGAGGACATCCTCCCCTACCGCCAATCGGAACTCGACAGCCGGGAAATCACGCTTGGCAACCCCGACTTGCGCTTCGCAAAAGCCATCAACGCCGATATTCTGGCGGAAAAATACATGGAGCGCGGAGGGCTACTCTCTGGCGGCGTTTTTTACAAAAACATCGAGGATTTTGTCTATTATTTTGAGCAACGGACTTTTGTGGAGAACATCAGCCGACCGGGTTGGTACTTCGTGACAACGGCGCAGAACGGCCTCCAGGCGAAAGTGATGGGTGCGGAAATCAGTTGGAACCAGCAGTTTTTCCGGCTGCCGGGCGTCTGGCGGCATTTTGGCATTTATTTCAACTATACCTACACCTGGTCGTCGGCTACTGTGCGCCGCAACGGCAAGGATGAGCAAATCCAACTCCCCGGCCAGTCACCAAATGCGGCGAACCTTGCGCTGTTTTTCGATTCCAAAAAGCTGTACGCCAAGGTCTCCGCCAATTTCAACGATGCCTTCCTCGACGAGCTGGGCATCAAGAAAACCTGGGATGTTTACTACGAGCGCAACCTGCACCTCGACTTCAACATGAACTACCACCTGACGAAACAGCTTGAGTTCTACCTCACCGCTGTGAACCTGACGAACACGCCACTGAAATACTACCTTGGTGACAGCAGCCGGGTGAAGAAGCAGGAGTATTATTCATGGTGGGGAAGGGTTGGTTTTAGGTTGAATATTTAAAGAAGGGTGACTGGTGATTACTGCCCTAAATTAATTGAATGGAATTATTCCTGATTTTTAAAACAAATAAAATGAAACAAGCCCAAATTTTAGCAGGCTTGGCCCTGATTTTTAGCGGTTTTTCATGTGCGGAAAAACCAAAGGCAACGCTGCAGGGCGAGCCCGTCGTCCATGCCATCGCCGAGACTCCCGCCGTGCAGGCCCGCTCCGGCGATGACGCCGCCGACGACCCAGCCATTTGGGTAAACCCAATGGATTCTTCCCGGAGCGCCATCATTGGTACGGTGAAAAAATACGGGCTGGAAGTGTACGACCTACAAGGCAAGTTGCTCCACAGCTATAAAACCGGCAATCCCAACAATGTGGACGTGCGTACCGGCTTCCCGCTCGCCAACGGCGAAAAAATAGACTTGGCCACCTGCTCCGACCGCAGCACCAACGAGGTTTTGGTGTTCAAAATCAATCCGGCAGATGCCAGTTTGTCGCTCATCAGCGGTGGCCGAATCAAGTCGGGGCTGGCGGAGGTGTACGGCATTTGTTTTTACAAAAGCTTGAAAACCAATCAGTTCCATGTCTTTCTCAATGGAAAGGACGGCACGGTGGAGCAGTACGAGCTGGTGACTTTCGGAGAAAAAGAAGTCGCTGCAAAGCTCGTTCGCACCTTGAAGCTAAAGTCGCAGCCGGAAGGCATGGTTGCCGACGACCGCCTTGGCATCGTCTATTTTGGCGAAGAGGACAAGGGCATTTGGCGAGCAGGCGCCGAGCCGAACAGCCCACCGACACCTGAACTGGTTCTCAACAGCGGCCAAGAAAACCCGAAGATTGCCTTCGACATCGAGGGACTTTGCATCTACCCGACCACCGACAGCACGGGCTATCTCATCGCTTCATCACAGGGCAACAACAGCTATGCCGTGTTCGAGCGAGCGGGCGAAAACCGCTATCTCGGCAGCTTCGTCATCGGCGATGGCGAAATTGATGGCACTTATGACACCGACGGCATCGAGATAAGTGCCTCCAATTTTGGCGGGGCGTTTTCACAGGGGCTTTTCGTGGCACAGGATGGGGCGAATATGAATAAGGAAGGTAAGGCGCAGCCGCAAAATTTCAAACTGGTGGCTGGTAAGGATATTTTAAAGGCAATTGAGGCGGCGCACCATTGAGTACATGTTTTTCCTTTCACAAAAAGGTAAACACCCGTTCACGCCGGGTTGTCATTGAGGTACTTCCTTTGCAGCGTTTCCATAACGCCTGTAAACATACCCAGTCAATGAAACGCCTATTTTTAAGGATACTCCTGGTGGCCTGTTCGTTTGAATCCAATGCACAGGCACCAAGCACAGCGCCTAATTTCACAAAAGATGGTACCTCCATCTATTACAATCCCGACCAAAAGCCTTTCTACCACGGTGTTGCCTCAGGCGACCCTTTGCCCGATGCGGTCATCATCTGGACGAGGGTGACACCCGAAAACCCGACTACTGAAATCAAGGTGAAATGGGAGGTAGCGCTCGACGAAGGCTTCACACATATTGAGGCATCGGGTGGTGCAATGGCCTCCGAAGCGCATGATTTTACGGTAAAAATTGACGCCAAAGGTTTGCTGCCGGGCGCTCACCATTATTATCGCTTTGAGGCTTTTGGAAAAACATCGCCAGTGGGCAGGACGAAGACCACAAGCGGGCCACAGCGCCAGAACCCTGCTATTTTCACCAGCTTACCCAGTCCAAAAAATTCATCCCGTTCCTACCCATCGCCCAATGAACAGGTTCGGCTCGCCGTCGTGAGCTGCAACAATTACGAGGCGGGCTATTTCAATGGTTTCGCTAGGATTGCGGAGATTGAAGACCTTGATGCAGTTGTGCATCTGGGTGACTACATCTACGAATACGGGGCGCACCCGTTCAAGGACACGTCCGTCCACGACCGCTCTCACCTGCCCACGCATGAAATCGTGAGCCTGCAAGACTACCGCACCCGCTACGCCCAATATCGCCTCGACCCCGACCTTCAGGCGGCGCACCGGATGCACCCGTTCATCTGCGTGTGGGACGACCACGAGATTGCGAACAACGCCAATACGCTTGGGGCCGAGAACCACCAGCCGGAGGAGGGTGATTTCCAATTGCGCAAGCAAGCCGCCACCCAGGCCTACTACGAATGGCTGCCAGTGCGGGAAGGGAATTCACTTTACCGGCAGGTTTCCTTTGGGAATCTTACCGACCTCTTCATGCTCGATGAGCGGATAGCTGGCAGGGAGCCGCAATCGGAAAATAAACGCCACAAAAAGCTATATGCCCAGCGTACCATGCTGGGCGAACCACAATTGGATTGGTTGGAAAATGGACTAAAAAACTCCTCTGCCACTTGGAAAATCATTGGAAATCAGGTGTTGTTTGCCGAAGTGAACCTAGTCCCTGTCCTGTCGAGAACCTTCGTCAATAAAGATGCCTGGGACGGCTATCCCATCGAACGTCAAGTTATCAAAGACTTTTTGGCCGCAGGCGAAATACCCAATGTGGTGTTTGCATCGGGCGATTCCCATGCCTCTTGGTGTTTTGATGTGCCACTGGATTTTAAAGAATACAAGAAACGAAAGGCCGGGAGAATTGTGGCGCATGAGTTCGCCACGCCCAGCGTCACGAGCGCCAATTTCAATGAGTACAAGGGCGAAAAGACCGTGATTTGGATGGAGGGTATGTTCGCTTCGCAAAATATGAACCCACACCTGCGCTTCGTTGACCTGCGGCACCACGGCTACTTGTTGCTGACGCTAACACCCTACGATGCGGTGGTGGAATGGCGCTTCATGGAGGATATTTTGCACCGCACCAGCGGCGAGTACGTAGGTGAAAAACGGGTACTGAAGGCGGCGCTTTTGCCGGAATTGGCGAAGGGGGAAGCCAATAATTATAGCGGGGGAAGCAGGTGATAGCCTGTTTTTAGAATGCCGTAGCCTTACAATTTTTTCACCCAAACATAACCCAGGCTTTCCTGCTGCGCCATCTAATGGCAGTAACTTCGTAACAGTTAAACCCTTGAAGTTCAGTATGCAAAAAAAGGTACTTTTTGTTGGCGGAACCCCAAACCAGACCACGATGGTACACCACATTGCGCAAGCGATGCCTGAGGCTGAGTGCTGGTTTACGCCTTTTTATGCCGATGGGCTATTGCAATGGCTCGCAGAGCATGGTTTTATTGGCTCGACAATCATTGGCAAAAAACAGCGAGAAGTAGCAGCGTCGTATTTTGAAAAAAATCGGCTCATGCTCGACTTCAAAGGCCAAGCAAACCACTACGATTTAGTGGTGACGACCAACGATACCAGCATCCCGAAGAACATTCGCTCCAAGCAGATAATCCTCGTACAGGAGGGGATGATGACGCCTGAAAATTTTTCCTACCACCTTGTCCGCAAGCTTCGGCTGCCCCGCTATCTAGGCAACACGGCCATGACGGGCCTCAGCCATGCCTACCAAAAATTCTGTGTGGCATCCGAGGGGTTCAAGGAAATCTATGTCCGGAAAGGCATTGACCCTGCGAAAATCGAGGTCACTGGCATCCCCAATTTCGACGACTTGGACAAGTACCGCCAAAACGATTTTCCCTTTGAAAACTATGTGCTCGGCGCCACCTCTTGGCTACGGGAAAGTTGGCAGTACGAAGACCGCAAAGCGTTTATTTTCAAGACTTTGGATATCGCTGGCGGCAGGCAGCTCATCTTCAAGCTGCACCCCCGTGAGAACCATGAGCGTGCCCGCTGGGAAATAGAACGGTACGCACCGGACGCACTAATTTTTCATGCTGGCAACACCAACCACATGATAGCCAATTGCCAAGAGATAGTCACGAAATATTCCTCTGTGCTAATGACCGCACTTGGCTTGGACAAGCCTGTACACAGCGATATAGAACCGGAAATAGTGGGAAAACTGCGGCCCATGCAGAACGGTGGCACGTCGGCGGAGCGGATAGCGGAAATATGTCGGGAATATCTTTAATTTTTGAGAATGAAAATACTCATCGTCGGTTTTGGTTCCATCGGAAAACGGCATTTCAACAACCTCGCCGCACTCGGTTTTACGGATTTCCATGTGCTGACGAGCCAAGACTTGCAGGGTTTTCAAAGCTCTCCTGGTGTAAAAATCCAAAAAGAAACCGACCTCTCCGCAGCACTAGCCCACCGCCCTGACACCGTTTTCATCTGCAACCCGACTGCCCTGCACCTTGAAATGGCACTGGCCGCTGCCGAGGCAGGTTGCCATATTTTTTTGGAAAAACCCGTGTCCCACAACCTCGCTGGCCTGGACAGACTGGCGGCGCTGGCCGAGGTGAAAAACCTGAAAATCCAAGTTGGCTTTCAATGGCGCTACCACGGCGTGCTGCAACAAATCCGGGCAACCATTGCCGAAGGCAAAATAGGTAAACCCATCTCCGCCCACGCCCATTGGGGCGAATGGCTGCCCGGCTGGCACCCTTGGGAAGACTACCGCCAGGGCTATGCTGCCCGCACGGACCTCGGCGGCGGGGTCGTGCTCACGCTCTGCCACCCCTTTGATTACCTGCGGTGGATGCTCGGCGAAGCGGAGGTGCTTTTCGCCGCAGGCGGCAAAATCTCTGGCCTCGAACTCGATACAGAAGACACGGCATTCACCACTTTGCGCTTTGCTTCCGGGGCCATCGGGTCGGTTTATCTTGATTATGTGAGCCAACCGCCATCGCACAGGCTCCAAATCATCGGCACGGAGGGGCGAATCGAATGGGACGCCGTTTGCGGCAGCGCAAAAATCTACTCGCAGGGTGGCAAAACGGAAGAGCCCCTGGAAGTGGGCCGATTTTCTGAAAGAAACGAAATGTTCCGTGACCAGGTCGCCGATTTCATGGACTGCATCCAGCACGACCGAACGCCCAACTGTACGCTGCAAGATGGCGTCCGAGCACTGGAAATATGCCTTTCGGCCAAACATTACTTAAACGATTTTAACAACGCAACAGCACAACCTGGGCATTCCAGACAGGACTATGTTGCTGCACAAATTTGGTGAGTCATGAAAAATCAAAACGTAGTTGCCATTATCCCTGCACGTGGAGGTTCGAAAAGCATCCCACGCAAAAATATCCGTTTCCTTGGCGGTATCCCGCTGCTGGCCTACAGCATTGCGGCAGCAAAAAAATCGAAATTCGTTGACCGCATCATTGTCAGCACCGACGATGAAGTGATTGCCGATTTGGCAAAGGAATGGGGCGCTGAAGTGCCGTTTTTACGCCCAAAAGAACTGTCAGAGGACACGACGACCGACTTCCCGGTCATTGAGCACGCCGTGCGCTGGCTCGAAATCAACGAAGACTACCGCGCTGAAATCGTGGTGCAACTCCGCCCAACCTCGCCCTTGCGCCCACCGGGATTGGTGGACGAAGCCGTGCTTACCCTGCTCACCCGGCCCGATGCCGACAGTGTGCGGGCAGTGACGCCTTCCGGCGAGAATCCTTATAAAATGTGGCGCCTTGAAAATGACGAAACGCTGCAGCCATTGCTGAACAGCAAACACCACGAAGCCTACAACATGCCCCGTCAAGTGCTTCCTCCTACTCTTTGGCAGACAGGGCATGTGGAAGTCATTCGTTTTCAGACGATTGTAAAAAAACAAAGCCTCACGGGGGACATCATCCTGCCGTGTGTCGTGCCGCACGAGTATGCTGTTGACCTCGATAACCTCCAGCAATGGGCCTATGCAGAGTACCTGATAGAGCAAGGCAATTTTGATATTGTGAAACCCATGCGACGTGATTGGTTTGGACATAAATTCGGGCCACAGGAAGGTGTTTTCAATTTTTACCAGCCCTTCAACCAGCTTCCACATGCCTGAAAATTTTAAGCAAAATGGCTTCACGGTGGTGAAAAACCTTTTCGGCAAAGACGAAATTGACTACTACAAAAAAGAACTGGATGCGCTTTCGGTCGGGCGGAAGGAAAAATGGACACTGCCGGACGGCGTAGCGCAGCACCCGCAGTTCTGGGAAGTGATTTTCAATGAAAAAATCCTGGAAAACGTGCGGGCGCTGCTCGGCCCCGACATAAAATTTTTGCAGCACAACGACCTGCACGTGGGTTTTTCATCCTTTACTTGGCACCGGGACAGCGTTTGCCGCAGCTTCGGCAAAGGCCCCGATTGGGACGAGACCCTGGAGTCCTACCAACTCGTTAGGGTAGGCATCTACCTACAGGATAGCGCTGGGGGTTTTCGCCTTGGCCTGGTACCTGGTTCGCACTGCCCTGGCCAATACCTGTCGGTGGAAGTGCAGGATGGTTTGGAAATCAAAATGAGAGGACTGGGCAAGGCACTGACGCTTCTTGGCGGCAAAGACCCTGTGGATGAACTGGCATCTTGGGTGGCCACCGAACCCGGCGACTGCGTGATTTTTGACCCCCGGACGGTGCATACAGGCAGTCATTTCGAAGGCACAAAATATTCGTTTTTCATCGCCTATGGCGTTGACAACCAACATTTTAGAAATCACTACAATTATTACCGCCACCTTCGCTCCGACCTCAATTACAGCTCTCTCCACCCGAACTTGGTGGAGCGCCTCAAAGCAGCCAACCTGTATGCCCACGAAGCCGCCTCGGCAAAGCCCATCGAAGGGGCTTGGCTACCGTCGAAGGCGTTCCAGTTGGTGGCCAAACACTTCAAATGAATGCAGCACCACCACTTCACAGCGCCAACGAGGTGGAATCGGTGTCCGTTGAAACCGAGCACAAACGGCCAACCCTCGTCAAAATCCTCCGACGGTTAGTACCCATCATTTGCCTTGGCGTGGCGGGCAATTTGGCCTATACTTGGTTCAGCAACGACCGCAAGCCGATTGATTTTTCCAAATTCTCCTTTGTCTGGCTATTCGTTGCCATGCTCTTGGCGCTGTTGCCTTGGGCATGGCACAGCCTTCGGTTGGCCATTTGGGGCCAGTTTTTTGGGGTAAAAATTGAGTGGAAAAACCTGCTGTGCATTGCCATGGCTGCCGACGTCGGTGGCGTGGTGGCACCGACTGCCATTGGCGGCGCACCGCTCAAGCTGTTTATGCTGGTACAGCACGGCTACCGGCCGAGTCAGGCCGCAACCTTGACACTTTGGGGCAATATCGAGGATATACTTTTTTATTTGTTCGCCATCCCAGTCTCCCTAGCCTTGACCGACAACTGGCACAACCCGCTCTGGATTGGCCTTCGCAAATTCGTGGAACTGAATTCTTGGAAAATACTGATGGTGCTGGCTGGCTTAGGTGCATTGCTGTTTTTCATCAAAAATCGTATTCTAAAAAAAGGCGCTGTAGCCAACTGGCGCAAAAAGATACGCCATTTTTTAAGCGAGTGTAAAGAGGCATTTCGGTTGGTTGTTTCGAAAGGCAAAAAACCGTTTTTATTGAGTTTCCTGGCACTGACAGGTCAATGGCTGACCCGGTTTTGCATACTGCTGGCAGTGGTTAAAATACTAGGTTTCGAGGCCGATTTGGTGAAACTGCTGCTGCTGCAATGGATGGTGTTCGTGGCCATGCTGCTCACCCCAACCCCCGGAGCCACGGGAGGTGCGGAAGCTGCATTTTTGTTGGTGTTTACTGCCAGTCTTCCCGAAGGCACTGCTAGCATGGTGATGGCCGGATGGCGTTTCATTGCCTACTATTTTATCATGATAATAGGGGCAGTTTATTTAGGCAGCTCCACTTTTAGGCCTTCGACGAATAAGCAAAACGAAGTTTACCAACATGCTGGCTCTTGAATTATTCCATCAAAAGGATGAGATTTTTTGAGGCAATGATGGCGGTTACATTGAATTAGCGCTCCTGAGGCATTGTCTTGTATTGGAAAAGAAAATACTGAGAGGCGGCTAAATTTTAGAAAATATGATTGTAAAAATGCAGCCACTTCATCAATTTGGGAAGTGGCTGCTGAAAACATTTATTTACTCTCACTAAATAAGTTGCCGTAAGTATGAAACTTGGTGCAAAGAAAGCAGTAGCCCATGAACGCCATTTTATTGCAGGATTAAGGTTATATCAATTTTGACGGCATGATTTAAAAAGCCCACCCCTATTCCTTAACCGATTTTACCTGAAAAAATAGCAATGGCAGCAGTGCCAACACGAACAGCGTCAAGGCGACGCCCTCGCTGGCAAGCAGGTACCAAGGGTAAGGGCCGAGGTAATCTAGGGCGGAGGCGGTGGGCGGCTTGCCCATGAGGTAGGCGTAATTGGAGCCGAGCAGGTGGTTGATGCCGAACAGCGTCACCACGTAAACCTGCAACAGCAGGAACGCCCTCCAAAGGCTTTTCCAGGTTGGGCGAATGCCGAAAACGACAGTCGCATAGACGGCGAAAACGACGAGGCCTCCATGCACAGTCCAATATTTCATGAAAGTGTAGTGCGGGAAGCCTTCGAAGAGGTGCGGCGTGAGCACGGCCTGGGTTGTCCCGGCGAAAATCCAAAAATAGAGCACCTCCTGCACCCGGTGCTTGGGCGTCCACATCAGGAAGGGAAGCAACAGGGCCGTCGTGTTGCAGATGTCGAAGGGCAGGTCGGTCTTTGGGTCGAACAGCCCTTCGCCTATTCTGATGGCCATCCAGCCGATGACGGCCAAAGCCATGATGAGGGTCATTGCCCGGCCCAGCTGCACTTGCTGCGTTTCCGTCATTTTCCGCTTCGCAAAAATGGAAAGTACAATGGCCAGCAGTAGGGTTACCGCAATCATTATAAGATGCTGATGGCCGAATAGTTGGAAATCAGTGTTCGGCTTGAAAAACAGGAAGTCGTTGGGCGGCATTACAGTTTTGCTTTGTTAACAACTGCTGTTTACGGCTAAAGGATGAATTTTCGATGGAACAGCGGGTTATTTTAGGATTAAATCCAAATTCAATGGCTCTTCCTGACTTGTTTCAGCCTCATCATTGACAATAATCACCAAGCCATGCCGCTGCTGATTTGAGCTTTGCGGTGGAAAAAATCCACCCAAAATGAAAATATACCTACTGCTCGCCCATCCCGATAAGGACAGTCTGAACGGCTCACTGGCAGATGCCTACGAAAAATCGGCCCTCGAAAAGGGGCATGAGGTTCGTCGGCAAAACCTAGGCGAAATGGCCTTCGACCCTATCCTTTGGGAAGGCTATAAAGTGGTGCAAGAACTGGAACCCGACCTGAAACAAGCGCAAGCAAACATCCTTTGGTGCGAGCATTGGGTCATTTTCTATCCCATCTGGTGGGGTTCTGTCCCCGCTATTTTAAAGGGTTTTCTGGACAGGGCGCTCTATTCGGGCTTTGCCTACAAATACCACGACAAAGGCCCGCTCTGGGACAAGCTGCTGAAAGGCCGAACGGCCCATATTTTCACCACTTGCGATGCCCCTTGGTGGTGGACTTATTTCCAATACCGCAACAGCGACCTGAACACCGTGAAGCGCGCCACGCTGGAGTTTTGCGGCATCTCGCCTGTGAAAGTCACCCGTTTTTCAGGGGTGCGCTCGTCGGATGAAAAGCAGCGGAACGCTTGGATTGAAAAGGTGAGAAATGCGATCCAATAAGCTAGGGCATTGCCACAGCAGCTTTAAAGGCTATTTTTTTCAAAAAACATTTCGGCCAAGTTCAGCTTCCTCATGGTAGAGCGCTTTTTAGTCTGGTGGTCCTGCATCCGTTGAAGTATCTCGTCGAGCGCTTGGGTGGCCGCCACAATGTGCTCCCCCTTGTTAAGCATGATGCACTCTGCCCGCTGGCCCATGGCGGCGTCAGTTACCTCTGCACGGGTTGGCAGGCCCAGCTTCGCCAAACCTTCCAGCACTTGGGTCGCCCAGATGACTGGTACGTGCGCCGCTTCGCAAACCCAAAGGATTTGCTCCTGCACCTCCGCCAGGCGCCCAAAACCGCATTCAATGGCGAGGTCGCCCCGTGCGATCATCACGCCACAGGACGGAGCTCGCATAGCAGTGAGCAGCATGGCGGGCAATTGCTCGAAGCCCCGTTTTGTCTCTATTTTCAGCACAATGGCTGGGCTTTTTTTCGTCAGCTTTTTCATGGCCGCAATGAGTTGTTCCACATCGGCTGGAGAATTGGCGAACGATAGGCCGACCATGTCGGCGTTCCGAACCACGAACTTCAAATCGGCCAAGTCTTGTTCGGTAATTGCGGCAAGCCGCAATTTGGTATCAGGGAGGTTGATGCCTTTTTCGCTGCGCAATTTTTCACCGCCGGGCTTGGTCTGTGTGATACGGAGCAGCACCCGGTCGTCGGCTATTTGCTCAACGATACTGCCTATTTTCCCGTCATCGAACCAGACTTGCTCCCCTACCTTCACGTCGTCCAATACGTTTGGGATGGTGCAGCTTATCTGGGCTGGCGCCGCAACCTTGCCCAATTCATCAACGATGGCATTTCGCCCCAATAATTCGACTTTGGTCAACGCGAGCAAATCGCCGGTCCTGAGCAAAATTGGCCTTTCGAGGTGAGGTAAAGCGCCAATTTTGCCCAATTCCCCACCTTTTTTGCAAAGATGGATACCTGGTTGGAAATAGGCTGTTTTCTTCATTTCCGCCCAAATCCCTTTGGGTGTAATTTCCACCACTTTAAGTTTTCGGTCGGCACCCCTGGCATCGGTAAAGGTCAATTTATCGCCTTTTTGGCATTTCTTCAGCCAATCGGCAGGCAAGGGCAAGCTGGTTGCTTGGCCGCTTGGTTGGCCTTTGCCCGCTGGGTACAGCCATAGCCGGGCCGGGGAATCAACCTCCCCATCCAGCCCACGTTTTGGCCGGATTTTCAAAATGGCAGGGCCGCTTTCCAATGGGCCTGTGCGGAGCTTGGGGCCGCCGAGGTCCATGTGGATGATGCACTCCGTACCCGTGGCCTTGGCTGCATTGCGGATGTTTTTGATGATTTTCGCCCAAACCTTTTCATCATCATGGGCGCAGTTGATACGGGCGCAGTTCATGCCGCTTTCCAGCAACTGCTTGGCGAGCACAAAATCGTTGGCAGCTTCCGCTGGCATTGTCACCATGATGCGCACCCTTCGGCCTTGGGGGAGCTTGCCAAGAAGGGTATCGGTGTTTTCCTCCAACCGTCGTCTGCCATCTTTGAAACAGACGGGCGGGGGCTCGCCAGGGTTCCAAGGTTTTCCTTCCAGGGCGTGCATCACGGCCAGCACGGTGTCCAGCGTTGCCTGCACCTTCCTTTCTGACCTGCCGAGGGAGGACAGGCCCCATTCCGACAAGAGGTATTGCAAGTGCCTTACATCTTGGGTGCGCATGGCCAAGTATTGGAGCAGGTTGCGGGCGCTGTTGCGGTGTTTTGGGTAAATTTTGTCGAGGCCCCCAGTTTCATTTTCCAATTTCAGCACCGTGCTTCTCAGTGCCAGCAAGTCTTTTTTCAATGCCTGAAAATCAGGTGCCTCACAGGGCAATAGTTTGGCAAGTTCCCTTTCGACCTTTTGCATATTGTAGTATTTGGCCGAAAAGTAGGCTTGGCAGGCTTTGTATTCGATGACTTTTGACAAATCCAATATTATTGAAACTACGGAAAAATTACCTTAGCGAAAAACACATCATGAACACCCTTAGTGATTTACTTGAACGAGGCGTTTCAATGGTTCGGAATGCGTGTCAAAAAAAACGTTGAGCGACTTGTTGAACAAGATGAAAACGGCACACAGTTGCAAGGTCTGGACGCTGTCGTCCGACCGGAACGAGTACGAGCGCTTTGCCTACCTTTTGGGCAAGCCCGACGAAGGCGGCCTTTCCATCGCTGCGTTCAACGAGCTGCTGCAGGAGCGTGCGGTGTCCGCCTACGACGACCCCTGTGCCGTGACCATCGTGCACGACCCGTACGACATCCGGAAGCCCTACTCCCGGCAGATGGAGTGCCTCGACACGGTCCGCTCGCTGCAGGGGCAGACCATCAACGGGTACCAGACCTTCAACAGCGTCGTGCTGGAGAAGGACCGAATGCACTTGGCGGGGTGCCTGCCCTACAGCCGCAGGGAAGGCGGCGGGGAAGCCCCTTGCGACGAAAAGGCCCTGATGTTCTCCCAGATGCGGGAACTCAGCCTCGCCTTCAAGGAGGGGCACCCGGAACGGGTCGTCACCCACGTGATTGACCGGGAGGCGGACGACGCCGGGTTCTTCCGCTTCATCGACCAGGAACTGCACGACCGCTTCGTCATCCGCCTGAAGCTGAACCGCAACTCGGACGTGAAGGCATGGGAGGAGAAGGGGCAGCGGGAGGTGTGGCTCAAGCTGGCGAAGAAGCCGCTCGACCACCGCTTCGAGCAGGTGTACAAGGAGTTCCGGTGGAAGGGCAGGACCTACAAGCAGGCCAGGGCCGTCGTCAGCCACGAGCACATCCA
>JBGSWN010000005.1:0-9753 GCA_041752395.1 Saprospiraceae bacterium
CCTTTTTTCAAAACACGGCCATCATCAGCGACCTCCGTGCCGCTGAGTTCATTGGCATTGAGCGGGCGTTTGTTTACTTCGTAAACGCTTTCTTCCACGACGTAAGCGCCGTATTTGCGCATATAATCAAGGGCAGAAAGTCCCTCCTTGGCAGCCGTTTCGGGCAGTCCTTTTGTTTCTTCGAAAATATAGCGGTAGTACTCGTCCACGGTGATGCACTCGCCGGGGCGGTATGGGCTTTCGAAGTGCTTGCGGATACCGAGCGAACCATCGGGATCCACCCGCCACGAAAGCTGAATCCAGAACTCGTCCTCTTCCCAGACTTCGCCGGGGTTTACTTCGTAAGTGAACTGGAAGTGCTTGCCGTCCCGCCTTGCTTTTTCCCGAAGGACAGGCTGCCGAAAGGCAATCCAAATGCCGCTGTGTGTCTCGTAACTGTTGAGGTCGTGGCGCTCGCTGGCCAATCCCATCGGTAGCACGTAGTCGGCAAAATAAGCGGTTTCGCTCCAAACCGGCGTCAGTGCGGCGTGGAGGCCGAAGCATTTCTCGTCCTTGAAGGCGTCCATCCAGACGAAGCCATCGGGGTAAGTCCAAACCGGATTGAAGACCCGGCTGAAATACACATCCATGAAGCCTCGGCCTTCCTTGAGGAAGTGCGGCAGCAGGAAGCTCATCTCGAAGTACGCAAGCGGGTATTCCTTCGGGAAATGCAGCTCGTTCCAGAACTTGTGCGCAGGCGGGTTGTCGAAGAAATGGGGGTGGAATTTGTTCCAAGTGTTCGGGGAAGTACCGCCCACCGTGCCCACCGAACCAGTAAGCACATTGATAAAATGCAGGGTGCGGGCAACAGCCCAGCCGCCGAGGTTGCCACTGCCAGCGCTCCGCCAGTTATGGGTGGAAAGCCGAGTCCCCGCCTCGCCGATGATGCGGGCGACTTCCAGCGTTTGGGCGACCTTGATGCCGCATTCCTTCTCCGCATACTCCGGCGTGTACTCAGCGTACACGTCAATCAGGGTTTCAATGAACGTCTCGAAAGTCTGTGGCTTTGTCGGGTGTTCCGATTTAAGGTAGGCGTCCCAGTTCGTCCACTGCTCGATGTACGCCCGGTTATACCAGCCTTTCTGCATCAGCAAACGGGCGACAGCCAACAGCCAAGCCGCTTCCGTTCCCGGGAAAATGGGCAGCCACTCATCAGCCATGCTGGCGGTGTTGCTAAGACGTGGGTCAAGCACGATGAGCTTGGCGCCCTTCATCTTCGCCTCCATGATTCGCTGGGCATGAGGGTTGAAATAGTGCCCCGATTCAAGGTGCGCCGAGATGAGGAGGATGGCCTTAGCATTGGCATGGTCTGGCGATGGGCGGTCGTGGCCGTACCACAGTGCGTAGCCAAATCTTGCGCCGGAGGAACATATATTGGTGTGGGAATTGTGGCCATCCACACCCCAAGCTTTCAGTACCCGGTCCATGTAACCTTCGTGACCCGGACGACCGACGTGGTAGGCGATTTCGTTGTTCCGGCCTTCGAGCAGCGCCTTCCGCATCCGTCCTGCGATGTCGTCGAGCACGGAGTCCCAAGTGACCCGCTCCCACTGTCCGCCGCCCCGCTCTCCTACCCTTTTCATGGGGTAAAGAATCCGGTCGGGGTCGGTGATTTGGTTGATGGTCGCAGGGCCTTTGGCACAATTGCGGCCACGGCTGCCGGGGTGCCACGGGTTCCCCTCGAACTTGCGCACCTGGTTCGTTTCCTTGTCAATGTAGGCCAACATGCCGCAAGCGCTCTCGCAATTGAAGCAAGTCGTTGGGACGATGGAATAGTTCTTTTTCTCCTTCTTTGGCCAGTTCTTGGCTTCGTACTCCGTCCAGTCGTCCCACTGTTCCGGCGGCGGGAACTTCGTGAGGTCGCCCGGCTCGGTCAGGCTGTTGACGGAAGCGCCATAGTCCTCTTCCTTGTGGAGGTTGGGAATGAGGCCGATGCCTTCGGCCATTTTTTCGATGAAACTTGGTTTGTGCTTGTAGCCCATGATTATCGGTGTTCATAGGGCGTTGCCCTATGCTGAAATGTTGCGCCCCTTCGGGGCTTTGGTTTAAGAAGCCCCGTGGGGGCGAAATATATCAGGATGGGGCAACGCCCTATCCTAATAAGCCATCCTTTGAAAGCTGCAAAAGACAAACTCCTGCACCTTCTCACTAGGTGTCAAGTGCTTGACCGTCAGGCATTTGAGTTTTTCGAAAAACTGTTGAAGGCGCTCCTTCATGGCGACCTCACTGTACTGCTTAATGGGAAGGCCGCTGCATTTCTCTGGCCCATTTTCAGAAAAAGTACCGAGCACCAGATAGCCGCCCGGTGCAATAGATTCTTGCACTGTTTTCACGTAGCGCTTAATGTCTTTTTCTTCAGTAAAAAAGTGAAAAGCAGCACGGTCGTGCCAGAAGTCGTATTTCTCCTTTGGCTTGAAAGCAGCGGCATCTGACACCACCCATTTTACCAAGGCAGCTTTCTCGCCCAACCGAGTCTTCGCCCGCTCCAGTGCTTTTTCGGAAATGTCGAGGACGGTCACATGCTCAAAGCCTTCCGCCAGCAAGTGGTCAACTAGCAAGCTATCCCCGCCGCCCACGTCAATGATGCGGGCAGTTTTGGGCAGGTTGTATTTGTGCAAAAAGTCCAGCGAGATGTCGGGCCGTGCTTGGTACCACGACACTTCCGTGAGATTCTTCGTTTGATAAACTGTTTCCCAATGGGACTTGCGCTCAAGATTGTTCATTATAAAAATGATTAGATGATTCTAAGCCCGGCCTTGCAAAATACGATTCCAGTAAAGCCAAGGCAACACCTTGGTTTTCAGCATCCACATGCTCCAGCGTTCTTTGCTTTGGTCGAATGGGAAGGTCTCCATCGGGTTGTTGTCGTAGTCGAACTCAGCCAGCACGAGCTTGCCGTAGCCAGTGACGAGGGGGCAAGAACCATATCCGGTGTACTTGGCATCGAGCTTTCCACCTTTAATAACGTGCAGCAGGTTCTCCACGAGAACCGGGGCTTGCTTCCGTATGGCTGCGCCAGTTTTGGCATTAGGCAAACTGGAAGCGTCACCACAACTGAAGATGTTCGGGTAGCGAGTGTGCTGGGTGGTGAATTTGTCCACATCCACCCAACCGAATGCATTGCCAGGCACTGCAAGCGGCGAGTTTTTGATGAAATCCGGCGCACTCTGCGGTGGCGTTACGTGAATAAAATCGAAGGACTGTTCTACTCGATTTCGGTTTTCATCTTCAAAAAAAGCCTTTTTGTTAGTGCCGTCAATCTCGACGAGGTTGTGCTTGAAGTGGGTTTGTATTTTATAGCGGGCTAACACCTTGTTGAGGGTGTCGGCGTATTTTTTTACCCCAAAAATCACACCGCCTCCAGAGTAGAAATGGATATTTGACTTAGGTTGTAGGCCATTTTTCAGCATGTAATCCCCGGCGAGGTACATGATTTTTTGCGGAGCGCCACCGCATTTGATGGGTGTGTTTGGATTAGTAAAAATGGCGTTCCCGCCCTTGAAATTGCGGAGCAACTCCCAGGTATAAGTTGCGTAGTCCACGAGGTAATTGGAAGTGACACCGTTCTTGCCGAGGTTTTCCTTTAGCCCTTTGACTTTGTGCCAATCGAGCTGGATGCCAGGCACCACCACCATGTAATCATAGGTGTGCTTGTCGCCGCTTTTGCAAATGACCCCGTTTTGCTCAGGTTCGAAGGTGGCCACTGCGTCCATTATCCAAGTGGTTCCCTTCGGAATGAAGTCCTTTTCGTTTTTGATGGTATCGTTCACGTCAAAAACACCACCCCCGACCAGTGTCCAAGCAGGTTGGTAGTAATGCTTTTCGGACGGCTCGATGATGCCGATTTTAAGGGACTTGTCCTGAATGAGCAGTTTCGAAGCGATGGAAAGCCCTGCGTTGCCGCCTCCGATGATTAGGATTTGATGATGTGCCATGATTGTGTTTTTAGTCAAAATATGAATCGCAGGATTCTCAGTCAATAGGTCGAAAAACTAACTTAACTGTATCTGTTGGGGTGCTTCCACCCAGATTTTCTCCGTGAAATAAATGCCGATGAGCGCCAACAGGCCGCCAATTTGCACGCCGTATTCCATGCCCGAAAGCATCAGGATGAGCGGCAGCAAATTACCCATGATGACCACACCCCACCAAAAAAGCTGCTTGTAGCGGCCTTTGGTGATCATTTCGGCGGTCATCTTGGCTTCTTGGGTCATGTGGGCAGTGGTTAACTCTACGAACATGACTGCCAAATTTACCCCGATGCCAATGGCCATTAACCACTTTAGATAAGTGACCCATCCATCAGAGGGCAATTCGAAGAATGCCAAGACAGCGAAGATTGCACCGCCAGCTATCAAACTGTGGATTAGCATGTGCAAGGCCAGCACTGGGCTTTGCCAGAAGTCACGACCTTTTGCTTGCGCAAAAAGGTAGGCAGTGTAAACGGAGGTAACGATAGCCGAAAGCCCGGCAATGACTAAAGAAATGGAGCTTACAATGCCCCAATCCAGCATGGAAGAGACCAAGAGCATCGTCAGGGAACCTCCAAAAATGGTGAGCGCATAACCACCACGGACGAGCCAACTTTTCCATTGTGGGCGAAGGATTACATAGAAGAACCGCATTGGCTGGTCAAGGTCTTTGACTAGTAGTATCGTGGTAATTACCAGAAAAACGATAGACATGATAATGCCAACGTAGAACATACCAATGGTTTCAAGGAAACCCGTTTGGATTTTCAATTTGTCCAACAGGAAAATGGCCAGCAGCGGCACCAAAAACGCCCCAGTCGAAATCGCCTTTGTAAACACATACCCACTTACCTCCCAGCCCCAAAGCAATCCCTTGTTTGGCGCATCATAAACCCGCCTTGCACCGCCATTCATCAGCACGTCCACCGATTTTTGAGGACCAGTAGATTTCAGGTCACCGGCTTGGGTCGTGTTTCCATCGGCCAAGGCAGCAATGAGGTCGCCACCATCGAAGGCAAGTTTTTCGGTCTGCTTCGCAAAATGGCCGACGCCACGGGTCTGCGCACCCCAAAGCGTAGTGGAAGGCCGCTCAGTAGCGATTGGGTTCAGCGAAACTTCGTCACCATCAATATAAAACAGGTTGGGTTTTGTGCCTTTAGCTTCCCGACGCACCGTAACCGTCTCACGGCCAAGGAGTTGTGAAATCTCAGATTCGGGGTTGTCCATGTCACCGGAGATGATGGCATGCTCTGGGCAGACGTTTACGCAGGCAGGTTCAAGGCCGATGTCCACCCGGTGGGCGCAGTAGTTGCATTTGGCAGCGGTGTGGGTATCCGGGTCAATGTAGAGTGCATCGTAGGGGCAGGCTTGCATACAGGATTTGCAGCCGATGCAGCGATTTTTGTCGAAATCCACGATGCCATCTGGGCGGAAGTAGAGCGCCTCCACTGGGCAAATCTCCACGCAGGGCGCATCCGTGCAGTGGTTGCAGCGCATTACCGAAAACAGGCGGCGGGTGTGTGGGAACTCGCCTTTTTCCACCTGTTTCACCCAAGTCCTGAACACGCCGACTGGCACGTCATGCTCGGATTTGCAGGCGGTGGTGCAGGCGTGGCAGCCGATGCACTTGCGGTTGTCTATGATAAAGCCGTATTTCATGCGAATGATTGGTTGAATCGTAGTGTCTTCTTGAGGCCGTAAAGCTGGTGAACAAATTGGGATGTACGGGTGACAATCATCACATTTATTTCATTTCTGAAATAATAATTGTCATTCGTGCAGATTTAAAGAATTATTGAAAAAATAGAAACTGATTTCAAGCCACTTGATGATAGATTGCCAAATTTTGTTACTTTTGCGGGCTTTTTAAAAATGGCCTTTTTTTCTAAAATAAAATACCTGAAAGTTCAATGAGGACTAAACTGTCGCAATTTAATTACGAACTCGACAAGAACCTGATTGCCCAACACCCCGCAGCCAACCGTGACGAGTCTCGCCTCATGGTCCTGCACCGTGATACTGGCAAAATCGAGCACAAAATTTTCAAGGATTTGCTCGGCTACTTCAACGAAGACGATGTGATGATTTTCAACAACACAAAGGTTTTCGCTGCCCGTTTGTATGGCAAAAAGGAAAAGACTGGTGCAAAGATTGAAGTTTTCCTCCTTCGTGAACTGAATTCTGACCAGCGTCTTTGGGATGTGCTTGTTGACCCTGCCCGAAAAATCCGGGTTGGCAACAAACTCTATTTTATGGATGAAAAAGGCAACGAAATCCTCGTTGCCGAGGTCGTTGACAACACGACTTCCCGTGGTCGTACCATCCGTTTCCTGTTCGATGGCCCAGAAGAGGAATTTCGCAAGAACCTTGATTTCCTTGGCAACACGCCACTTCCAAAATACATCACCCGTACCGAAGAGGTGGTTGATCGTGACCGCTACCAAACGGTTTATGCAAAAGAACTTGGCGCAGTAGCTGCACCAACTGCTGGACTTCACTTCAGCCAAGAGCTAATGAAGCGCTTGGAAATCAAAGGCGTGAACTTCGCTGAAGTGACCCTTCACATCGGCCTTGGCACTTTCCGCACCATTGATGTGGAAGACCTTTCGAAGCATAAAATGGATGCGGAGTATTTCCGTATTGACGCAAAAGCTGCCGAAACTGTCAACAAGGGTAAGCTTGCAAACAAAAAGATTTGTGCGGTGGGAACTACTTCCATGCGGACGATTGAAACAGCGGTTTCCGCTGAATCTTTACTGAAACCAGCTGAAGGTTGGACGAATCTTTTTGTTTACCCGCCTTACGATTTCAGCATCGCCAACTCGATGATTACGAATTTCCACTTGCCAAAATCTAGCTTGCTCATCATGATTTCCGCATTTGGCGGCTATGAATTGGTGATGGAAGCCTACGAGCAGGCCATCAAAGAAAAGTACCGTTTTTTCAGCTACGGCGACGCCATGCTGATTCTTTAAATAACAACTTTACTCCCATTAGCAATGCGGCCTTGCCACTTCACGTGACAAGGCCGCTCTTTTTTTTGTAAAAATCTTCGGTAAATCTTTACTCCACATACAGCACCAAGCCTTTCAAATAAGCCCCTTCCGGATGAAAAAGGCTCACCGGGTGGTCGGCAGGCTGGGAGAGGTGGTGCATGACCCGCACTTGTCGCCCCGCTTCAATCGCTGCCGACACGATGGTATTGTAAAACAGCTCCCGGTCCACTACTTGCGAGCAAGAAAAGGTGAAGAGTATGCCACCTGGTGCCAGTTTCTTGATAGCAGCCACGTTCAATCGCTTGTACCCCTGCACGGCATTGTGCCGCTTGCTGATGTTCTTCGCAAAGGCTGGTGGGTCAACAACCATGACATCGTAAACTGGGCAATCTTGGAGGTATTTCTGTACATCCTCGGCTTGGCAAGCATGCTTCATGGGGTCAAAACCATTCAGGAGCAAGTTGCGCTTTGTCCAATCAATGGCCTTTTCAGATACATCCACGGAGTGAACCAGGTTGGCACCAGCAGCCAGCGCATACACCGAAAAACCGCCGGAATAGCAAAAACTGTTCAGCACCGACTTGCCCTCCACGTATCGCCCAAGCAACTGGCGGTTGTCTCGTTGGTCGAGGAAGAAGCCAGTCTTTTGTCCTATTTCCCAATCCACGAAGAATTGGTGGCCGTTTTCATTTACCTCATTTCCGGCTGCTTTGCCACCGAGGTACCCGTTGCTGATGGTGGCTGCATAGTTGGGCGGCAGGGTTTCTTTGCTTTTGTCAAAAATGGAGGTCACTACCCCACCCCCGATTTCCAGCAGCGCCTCGGCGATAAACTGCCGCTCCCGGTGCATCCCGACTGAATGGCATTGAACGACCGCAGTATTTCCATACACATCTATTATTAAACCGGGCAGACCGTCTCCTTCTGCATGGACTAGTCGGAAGCAAGTGGTTTCAGGTTTGCCAATCAGGCCGACTTTGGTACGATAAGTAAAAGCTTGACCGAGGCGTTTTTTCCAAAAATTAAGTCCAACATCCGTCTTTTCAAAAGAAAAAAGGCGCACGGCGATGCTGTTTCCTGCGGAATAATGGCCAGTGGCGAGGTAGTCGCCTTTTGGGCCAAGTACCTCCACCGTGTCGCCATCGGCAGCTTGGCCTTCCATTTTTAGAATCGCCCCTGAGAAAATCCAAGGGTGGAAGCGGCGGACGAACTCGTCTTTTTTGGGTTTGAGAAAGATTTTTACCATACAATGCGAATTTTGAAAAATCAAAGCGGTGGGTTGACGACATGGCCACCCCACCGCTTTTTATCGAAAAAAAGGATTAGTTCCTTGCTTTATTGTCCCTGAAAAGTATGGCAAAAAATAAGAGCACAGCTCCCGCAATAGCTGCTGGAACAAGCCAGATACTCAGCCAATCGTGTGAATTTTCTCCAGTTTTAAAGGCATCTGCCACGACGCCGGAAATGGAGTAGCCAATGAGCATACCGATTCCGTAGGTCGCCAGTGTGATTAGTCCCTGGGCTGCGCTCTTGAATTTTTCCCCAGCAAAAGTGTCGGTGTAAATCTGACCTGTTACGAAGAAAAAATCATAGCAAATGCCGTGGAGGAGAATGCCAAAAAGCAGCATCCAATAGTTGCCGCCGTTGTCGCCCATGGCGAACATGATGTAACGGAGTACCCAAGCTGCCATGCCAAAAAGGAGCATTTTCTTCACGCCCCAACGCACAAAAAGTACGGGCATAATGAGCATGAAAAGCACTTCTGAAACTTGCCCTAGGCTTTGTTTCGAGGCCGCTGCCTCAACCCCAAGTTCATTGAGGAACGGGTTTGCGAAGGAATAATAAAATGCGAGTGGGATGCAAATGGCCACCGAGGCAATAAAAAAGGTCAAATACGACCTGTTTTTGAGCATGGAAAGTGAATCGAGGCCAACGATGTCGCCGATGGTGACGGTTTGTCCAGCTTTCGGAGGAGGTGTGTTCGGAAGGGAAAATGAAAAAATGCCAAGCACGAGTGAAGCGATGGAAGTCATTTTGAAAGTCAATTCCAATGATTCTGTTTTTTCCCAAGCCAGCCATCCAATGATTAGTCCTGCGATGATCCAACCAATGGTTCCAAGCACTCGAATGCTGGGAAATTCCTTTTCGGGAGAGGTCATTTGTCGAAATGAGATAGAATTTACCAAGGCCAAAGTGGGCATATAGCAAATCATGTACACCAACAAAGCTGGGAAGAATTGCCCAAAACCCGGAGCAGAGGAAATGTACCACATCAACCCAGCGCCCACCAAGTGCAGCACGCCTAGGATTTTTTGCGCAGCAAAAAAACGATCGGCGATAAGGCCAATGATGAATGGCGCAAGAATAGCTCCCCAAGATTGAGTGCCGTAGGCGATACCTATTTCGGTACCCGAGGAGTTCAGTTCCTTCCCAAGATAAGTTCCCATCGTCACAAACCATGCCCCCCAAATAAAGAAGTTGAGAAACATCATGGTGGAAAGCTGAATGCGAGTCGTAAGTTTCATGTATTCAAATTTTGTAAAAAATGCTGGGGCAAGGTAAGCAGTGCTCCGAATCTTTTTCAAAAACAACATACTTCTGCACAAAAAACAAAAACGGGAGGCTGTTTGCACAACCTCCCGTTTTTGAAACTTAAACTGCTTCGTTTACAATTGGCACCCGCCAGTAAACCCAGTAGCGTCGAAAGTTTCCTGCAAGAAGCCAACGTCGTTTCCTTCGTAGGCTTC
>JBGSWN010000006.1:0-4924 GCA_041752395.1 Saprospiraceae bacterium
AAATAATTCAGCGGAAGCAGTCATTACCCGGCACCGAAATATTGATGCGGAAGGATTTGACCTTAGAATCCAGGAAGAAGAGAATGGTGACGGTGTTCATGCTGATGAACAAGTGGCATGGATGGCCATGGAGCCAGGCAACTTGACCGATGTAAGCAAACTGCAAGCAGGCCTGATCACCAATGTCAGCCAAACGATGAAGACGTTGAATTATTCAACAGCGTATGCTGGACTCCCAGCGATTATAGCTTCGACGCAAACCAATGTGGAGAACGACCCGATTCAGGTGCGTTTTTCCAATCCGACAAATGGTGCTATCAGCCTGCAACTGGAAGAAGAAAAGTCGAAAGACGTGGAGGTGATACATGCCAATGAATCGGTAGCCTACCTTGCCGCCAAACCAGGTGAGATAACGGACGCCAACGGCGATTTTGTGGCTATTTCTGGGGCTGTCTCTTTGAACCAGACTTGGACCACGGTGGATATTGGTAGGAAGTTCACAAAGCCTGTCGTGCTTTTTGGTGGGCAATTGACCGGAAACGACCCAGCTACCATTCGTGTCAGAAATGTAACTTCAAGCAGTTTTCAAGTGAGAATACAGGAATGGGGTTACTTGGACGGCACCTTGCCATTAAGAACGGTATCCTATTATGTGGTAGAAGGCAGTATTCCTAATTCTATTCAGAATGCTTGTGCCGATGCATCCACACCTTTAATACCTGGGTTCAACATGTTCGCTGTGGACAATTGCGACATCCAGGTTTCAATGGTCTACTCGGAGAGCAGCACCATGACTCCGAACGGCTTGATAAAGACCCTGGAATGGGTTTCGGCGGATGATTGCGGGAATACCACTACTTTGATTCGAAACGACACTTGCATGCTCGCAGCCGTAAAGATTCGGGCTTCACTTTACGGGTCAATGATTGGAAATGCTGCCAATGTGACGCTTATGCGAGACAACTTGCGCACGAAGGGTTATATTCCAGTGACAAACCCTTATCCGCTTCAGCCCAACGGCACAACAGGGCAGAATAACCACGTCCTGCTACCCTCATTGCTCCAAGTCATAGGTGACAATGCCATTGTGGACTGGGTTTTGGTAGAATTAAGGGACACATCTGATTCCAAGATAATTCTAAAAGCTGTTCCATGTCTCCTGCAGCGAGATGGCGACATCGTCACTGAATTGGGTAGCGATATCATCACTTTTTCCAATGTTCCCGAGGGCGAATTCTATGTCTATATCAAGCACCGGAACCATATTGCCATGATTACCGCCGAGCCGATTTATTTGAAAATCAATGATGTACCTTTGGTTGATTTCAACATAATTGGCCCAGATATTTTTAATGTTAATTCAGCAGGTCGCCATTTGAACGGGAAACTGATGATGTGGCCAGGCGACTTCAATAATGACAACCGGGTAATCTACCAAGGGCCTTCCAACGATATCTTCATCTTGTTTTCTGAGGTGATGGTGGCTCCTAATAATGTGGATAATTTGGCCAACTATATTTTGGAAGGCTATAAAAACACGGACATCAATATGGATGGCAACTCAATATACCAAGGACCGAACAATGATAGGTCAATGCTCTTGTTGAATACCATCTTGGCTCACCCAGCTAATACCTATTTATTGGCTAATTTCATTGCCCTAGGGTTGTTGCCATAAGCAGTATTAAAGTAAAAACCCCGACTTTCAAATATGAAAGCCGGGGTTTTTTAATGATGCCGAAAAAGATTCCTAAGCTGGGTGCTGGGTTCCGGCATTTAACCTGAGTTTATTGATTTGCTCAGGCGTAAAAATGTTCTAAAGTTTGCCCACCATCAATTGCTGAGCAATCGGACGTTTACCGGGCACATTAAGCCAAACGATATAATGCCCTTCGTGCAAGTCCCTGATGTCCATCTGGTAGTACTTGCTGTAAACTTCGTCGAGTTGGAACTGCTTCATCTGCAATCCAAGGTTATTGAAAATTGTGATGGTGACGTTCTCAGCCCCAATTATCTTTTCAAGGTTTGCACTGACAAAACCGTTGGCTGGGTTGGGGAACAATATGTAATAATCAAGTACAGGGAAGTTGATGGTTTTTACTTCGGAATAGAAGGTAGAACCATCCAAATCCACGAGTTTCAAGCGATAAAAGTTGTCGCCAGGAAGTGGTTCAAGGTCAAAATCTTCATAAAGCTCATGTGCATTGCCACCCAGTGAAGCTATGTCGTTGATGGTTTTAAAATCAATGCCATCGGCAGACCTTTCGAGGGTGTAAGTCGCAATATGATAACCACCATCGTGCAACCAATAAAGCTCCGTAAAGTCTTCTTGTTTTCTCGCCTCAAACTGGAAGGTCTCACCTTGGTAGCTGCCAAGCGCTAATGGCACATTGACTGTCTGATTCACTTCACAGATGGGCTGGTAAGCGGCAGTGTAATACTTGACCTTTACGTAGTGAGTGCCTGCTCCCACAGTGACCGTAGTAGTAGGTGCGCTGCAATTTCCAAAACAGGAGTACACTGGCTGCCATGAGCTGCTGAAAACCTGAACTGAGGTAATTGGTGCTCCGTTGAGGCCAGAAACATTGATTTGACCAGCCCCTGTAGTAATGCTAATATTTGCGCAATCTGGTGTGTTGTTGCCACCACCACAATTTGGTGAAATGGTAAGTGATATAATATTGGACTCAATAAATATCGGGCAACCATTGCGACGTGAACAGCGGAGGTAGCAGGTGTTCTGCGTAACAGTGCCAGGGCTAAGGGTCAGGCCGCTTTGGCCGGGTATCATCGTCCAGTGAGGGTCAAGGCCCGCTGCAATTTGGGCAGCCGTAGTAGTTGGTGCGGAGCAAGATGTTGTGCTCTTGAGCCAAACTGTCTCCAGGTTGCCAGAACCACCCGAAGGGGAAGCGCAATTGCCAATAGCAGGAGCAGGACCCGAAGTTGGGCAATGCTGGACAGAGGCAGTGCAGCCCGTTCCGAAGCCAATGGTACCGCCATTCGTCACGTTGTCGCAAATAGTTACTGGTGTGCCTGCACAAGAGCAGCCATCCGACAGAACAACATCGTTCGAGGTGTTAGGATTGCCATCGTTGCAGGATGAACCTGGCGTTGCAGGGAAGGCTGGGTTGTTGGGCTGGCAATCATCGGTGTCACAAACACCGTCGTTGTCAGCGTCAAGGCAAGGGTTGCCAGTTACCGTGAGGGTAGCTTGTTTCTCACAAATTAGTTGATAGCTGGCCGAGTAATACTTGGCATACACATAGTAAGTGCCGGGTGGAACCGTCAAATTTTGTGATGCACCACAGTTGGCGAAACAGTTGAAGACGGTCTGCCAAGTGCCGCTAAACACCTGCAAGGAAGAAATAGGTGAACCTGCAAGACCAGTCACGACAATATTGTTGCCGTTTACCGAAATATTGATACCATTCACACAGTCTGGGCCACTTGGCGTACCTGCGCAGCTACAACCATCGGCCTGAACCACATCGTTGGTGGTGTTCGGGTTGCCGTCGTTGCAGGAAGTGCCTGGCGTTGCCGGAAATGCTGGGTTGTCAGGCTGGCAGTCTTGGTTATCACAGATGCCGTCTCCGTCGCTATCCCCACCTTGCCCCACACATGGATTGGAGCATGGGCCTGTAGATTGAACCACGGTACTTTTAGCACATGCAGAATTTTGGACATCCCTTACATTGACAGTTATATCCACGCCATTTTGCAGGGTTATAGGCGGGAATACGTTGAAAGCCGTGAATTGACCAGCAGGGAATGGCCCCAATACGACTGGCGTGTTATATGGTGTTGGGCCAATCGCAAACGTCCCTAAATAGGCGTTGTTGAAATCCCCTGTCCACTGACCACTTGTATTGGTCCCAGTTACTGTAATGGTAAAAGAATAGGTGTCATCGGTTGTCGTAGATGTACCTTTTCCATCACAGATTTTATTGGAAACATTCAAGTTCACGTTACAAGGGTTGCAATCCTGAACCGTTACAGTAGTCGTTACTATTTTTTGGCAGTCAATGCAATCTGGGCCAGGAGGTGTTACTTGCCCACAGGTCGCACCTGATGACCAAGTAGCTGCCAACAGCACCAAGCTTCCGTACTGGTCGCCAGAAACAAGGGGGGCTGAGCAGGAAGTATGGATTTTGATGTTTTGAAGCGTAGCACCACTTTGGCTTGCTTTGATAATAAAGTAGGTGTTGGTTGGTAAGCTGCTGCTTGGTGAAGTAGCAGTAAAGGTGCCACCATTGCTGACATTGCCTGAAAAATAGGTAATACCAGAGCCATCCGCTTTTTCATTCACAATGATATAGGCAGAGGATGCGCCGTTTGGCCCGCTGCCAACATCAGCGCAAGAATATTTGTCGGATGGTTGAGCAGTACTGGTTTCTGAGCAGCTCTCACCATTGTATTGCATAGTCAGCGATTTTGGCTTACCACTGTTGCTGTCACAACAATCTGCACCGCCGCTTCCACTTCCACTGCCGGAACCACTACTGACGTCGCAAGTAACGCCTGAAGACCAGGTCGCACTTTCGAGCAGTAGGCTGCCGAAGTTCTCACCAGGCACTAAAGGCGCTGAACAAGAAGTATGAACTTTGATGTTTTGTAGAACGGCTCCACTTTGGCTGGCTTTAACAATAAAGTAGCTGTTGGTCGGCAACGAAGAGCTTGGCGAAGTAGCAGAAAAAGTGCCATTCAAACTAACCGTGCCAGCAAAATAGGTAATGCCGGTGCCGTCTGCCTTTTCGTTGGCTATGATATAGACGGATGAAGCGCCGTTTGGCCCACTTCCTACATCTGCGCAAGAGTATTTGCTGGGGTCCTGTGTAGTGTTCGTGGATGCACAGCTTTGGCCCGTGTACTTGAGCTTCAAGGTTTTGGGCTTGCCGCTGTTGCTATCACAGCAGTCCGAACCCAT
>JBGSWN010000007.1:0-3780 GCA_041752395.1 Saprospiraceae bacterium
ATGGGTTCGGACTGCTGTGATAGCAACAGCGGCAAGCCCAAAACCTTGAAGCTCAAGTACACGGGCCAAAGCTGTGCATCCACGAACACTACACAGGACCCCAGCAAATACTCTTGCGCAGATGTAGGAAGTGGGCCAAACAGCGCTTCATCCGTCTATATCATAGCCAACGAAAAGGCAGACGGCACCGGCATTACCTATTTTGCTGGCACGGTTAGTTTGAATGGCACTTTTTCTGCTACTTCGCCAAGCTCTTCGTTGCCGACCAACACCTACTTTATTGTTAAAGCCAGCCAAAGTGGAGCCGTTCTACAAAACATTAAAGTTCATACTTCTTGTTCAGCGCCTTTAGTGCCTGGTGAGAACTTCGGCAGCCTACTGCTCGAAAGTGCGACCTGGTCTTCTGGCGCTACCTGCGATGTCAACAGCGGTAGCGGTGGAAGTGGCAGCGGTGGTGCAGATTGTTGCGACAGCAACAGCGGCAAACCGAAGTCGCTCACCATGCAGTACAATGGCAAGAGTTGCTCGGAAACCAGCACTTCGCAAGACCCCAGTAAGTACTCCTGCGCAAACGTAGGGAACGGCCCAAACAACGCTGCTACCGTTTACATCATTGCCAATGAAAAGGCAGATGGTTCAGGTATCACCTATTTTGCTGGGAATGTCAGCAATGGCGGCACTTTCACGGCTACCTCGCCCAGCAGTACGTTGCCCACCAACACTTATTTTATTGTCAAAGCCAGCCAAAGCGGAGCTGTGCTTCAAAACGTGAAAATCCATACTTCCTGCTCCGCTCCGATTGTGTCCGGCGACCAGTTCGGCAGCTTGAAGCTAATGGCTGCTACCTGGTCATCAGGAGTGACTTGCGGCTCGGTAACGCCTCCAGGCCCAGATTGCATTGATTGCAACAAGACAACAACGGTCACTGTAACTATTCAGGATTGCATCTGTGTCAACCAGGGTGGCGACACCGACGGCGACGGCGTCTGCAACAACCAGGACTGCCAACCGAACAACCCGGCTTTCCCGGCAACGCCAGGTACGCCCTGCAATGATGGCAATCCAAACACCACCAACGATGTGGTGCAGCCAGGTGGCTGTAGTTGTGCAGGCACGAATCCTTGTAACCTGGCCGCAACATTCGCAGTGCCTAATGGCTGCCTGACTAACACTTTTTTCCTTTTTGCGGATGCCAACGACCCATATTTCCCGCCAAATAATCCGAACTACACCTACTCTTATGTTGTGCAACCGGCCAATACAGTAGCCTCTGCGTTCACGGTTGACCCACGGTCTTTGTCCGTTACGTTCAATGCTCCCGGTGTTAAAACAGTGACAGCTACCATTACAAATCCAGCAATCCCTAACTGTCAAATCGTCAAAACGGCCACTTTTACGGTTGCTGACTGTAATCCTTGCGTGAACCAAGGTGGCGACACCGACGGTGACGGTGTATGCAACAACCAAGACTGCCAGCCGAACAACCCAGCTTTCCCGGCAACGCCCGGCACTCCCTGCAACGACGGCAACCCGAACACTAACAACGACGTGGTGACGGCCAATGGTTGCGGCTGCGCAGGCACACCTGTGTCAGGCTGCAACGTGTCCGTCAATGGCTGCGTGATTACCATCACTGGCCTGAACGCCACCAGCAGTGCCAAGATTTTCAACGGCACTTGGAATATCCTCTTCGACTGCAATCCCTGGGGAGGCACCCCATGTGGAAGCAATATCAACTACACAGTTCCTTCCAACGGCACCTACTGGGTGCAGGCCTGTGGCAGCACTACTTCCTACACCGTGTCCAACTGCTCGAACACCTCCCCATGCGCCAACCAAGGTGGTGACTCCGATGGCGACGGTGTGTGCAACAACCAGGATTGCCAGCCGAACAACCCGGCTTTCCCGGCAACGCCCGGCACTCCCTGCAACGACGGCAACCCGAACACCACCAACGACGTGGTTCAAGCGGATGGCTGCTCTTGCGCTGGCACACCCGTTTCAGTATGCGACAACGTGACCAATGGTGGTACTATTGGCTTCGGAACGGGCTGCACCAACTCAGTTCAGCACTGCCCGACCACAGGCCCAGCACCTGCCATTGGCAACTGCGCTTCCCCATCGGGGGGTACTGGCGTCATGGAGACGGTCTGGCTCAAGAGCACCACATCTTGCTCCGCACCAACCACTACGACTGCCCAGATTGCAGCGGGCCTTGACCCGCACTGGACGATGATACCTGGCCAAAGCGGCCTGACCTTGAACCCAGGCACCGTTACCCAGAACACCTGCTACCTGCGCTGCTCACGCCGTGCCGGTTGTCCTATATTCATCGAGTCCAATATCATTTCCCTCACCATCGCACCCAACTGTGGTGGTGGCAGCGGCACACCGAACTGCGCCAATATTGGCATATCCACACAGCCTGGAAAAATCGTTGTCACTGGCCTTGGTGGTGCACCCGTCACTTCCGTTCAGATTTTCAATTCCGCTTGGCAGACCTTGCACAACTGCTTTGGCAACTGTCCTTCACCTACTGCCACTTATGCCGTGCCAGCTGGCACGAACTACGTGAAAGTGAAGTTCTTCAGCGCCAACTACCAGTTCATTTGCGAGGTGAACCAAACGGTCACCGTGGGCAGCGCACTGGCAGGGTCACAGGATGAGTCGCTGCAGTTTGGCGCCATCAAGCATGAGGCACATACCGAATTGCTTTGGAGCCATGATGGCGGCTTCCATGTCAGTGAGTACATCCTGGAGCGGTCGCTGGATGGGGTTGATTTTCAGCCTATCGGCAGCATGGCCTCTTTGGGCGGAAACAACATGGAGCGCTACGAAGACTTTGACTTCGAGCCAGCGACGGGCGACAATTACTACCACTTGAAGATGGTGGACCTTGACGGAAGCGTACATTATTCCGATGTCCAGCTCATCAACTTCCCGAATGTCGTTGATTATGTCCTTTTCCCGAACCCAGCCAATGGGTTTGTAAAAGCCAATCTTGAGACGGTGGTGGGTGCAACGGATGTGAGCATTACCATTTTCAACAATCTTGGCTTGGAAATGAAGCGGTTCCACCTCGATGAAGTGTACAGCAAGTACTACCAGATGGACATCCGGGAATTGCATGAAGGCCATTACATCGTTTGGTTGAATGTGCCCGGAAAACGGCCAATCGCCAAAACGCTGATGGTGGGCAAGATGTAATTAGTTGTATGAATGCTTCAAGGGTTATTTTCTATTTTTTTTAGAGCCGTTATTAATAGAATAACAACTTTGAACTTGGAAGCCGATGCTATTTTGATAGTATCGGCTTTTTTTATGTTTGCAATTTTTTTTTTTTGAAAAATCAATTACCTTTGGCTGACTTATTCTCACTGTCCATATTTAGTTTCTCGATAAAAGCTTATATTAAGCTTCTATACATACTGGTCTTACCTATAAAATTTACTGGTCTCATCACATTGCAGCTACCCCTGCTTACTATATAACCAAACCATGCAATACGTGATGTACACTGCTAAACACATTTTAATTTGCTTTTTTTTGACCGTTTCTTGCCGTCTCATCGGTCAGAACGGGACTACTTTATTTGACCCCTCCGTCGTACATGAACTCCACCTTCACTTTCCTGAAGAAAATTTGGCGGTGTATCAGATGTAATGCTGTGACAAAAAAAGAGACAACCGAGGCAAAGACATAACTTTGGAGTGACAAAACTCAAGAATTATGTACCTATTTTGCCCAAGTTGTCACAGCACAAAGATAAAAAAGAACGGC
>JBGSWN010000008.1:0-10443 GCA_041752395.1 Saprospiraceae bacterium
AAAAAGGCGAGTGCAAGAATTTTGCGCCAGCGAATAGGTGGGTGAAAAGGGAGTACCGGAAGGGATGGAGCCTTTGAGTTGGCAGTTCCCCGACCTCGGTCGGGGTGGGCAGTTGGCAGTCAGGGGCTGCTAAATTGGGAAAGGCAGTCGGGTTTTAAACTTGATTTTTCACCAACTTTTTTTGATAAAAATGCGGCGTTCCTTTGGGGGCGCCGCTTTTTGTTTTACATTCGTTATTTTACCATTTCTGTTTTCAATAATTTGTTTCTAGTAAAAAAACGTGGAAAGAATCCTTCTTCTTAGCAAAATGAGGGGTGTCTGAGAATTTTAGATAGTTTTGCTAATCATTTCACCAACAAAGAATAGAATGAAAAACTTCTTTTTTATTCCGCTACTCTTATTGATTGGCTGCACATCAGAAGCGCAAAAGGACAGTTCAAAGACATCAGAAAGGAAGGCGGTGATTAGAGATGGATATTTGATTTCATTCGATGGGATTGACCTCTCTGAATATGAACTTGATGTCCAGTATCTTGATATTAAACAAGTAACGATTAACGAACTCCTTTGCTTGGCTACTGATGAATGTGATATTGAATTGGCCAAAAAAGTAATTGAAAAAGGTGCCGATGTGAACTATAAATGTGAAGGCGTAGATGCAGTGGTAACCAACATTGCTTACTGTAAAGAAAACGGCGTCGAACTTGCAGAATTACTGCTAAATAAAGGTGCAGATATAAATGGGGCAGACGAAGACAACGATTCATTTTTGTCTTATGCCATTTCGTCGGATAATCTTGAATTGGTCAAATACCTCATTGAAAAAGGGGCAGACCATGTGCAAAGAGATACAAATAGGAATATGGGATGCCTTCCAATTCATGGGGTAACGAGTCTGAAAATGTTGAATTTTTTAATTTCGAAAGGCTTTGAAATAAGTCCTCTTTGCGATAATGGGAGAAACCTTTTGCATTTTGCGGCAATGCAGGGATTGAAAGATGTTGCCCAGTATTTGATTGATAAGAAGTTGGTTGATGTAAATCAAAAAGATAAAAATGGAGAAACCCCATTGGACTATGCAGTAAAGAACTATCAACCTGCCATTGTTGAAATAATAAAGAAGAAAAAGTAACGGCCTTCATCTTGTCGTCGCTAGTTCCCTACCTTTGCGCCCCGAATTTCAACAACATGAGTTTAAAACAAGAAATCGCAAGGCGCAAAACCTTTGGCATCATCTCCCACCCCGATGCCGGAAAGACCACCCTCACGGAGAAGCTGCTGCTTTTTGGCGGCGCCATCCAGACCGCCGGGGCCGTCAAGTCCAATAAAATCAAGAAGACCACCGTCTCCGACTTCATGGAAATCGAGAAGCAGCGGGGTATCTCCGTGGCCACATCGGTCATGGCGTTCGAGTATAAGGATTTGAAAATCAACATCTTGGACACCCCTGGTCACCAAGATTTTGCCGAGGACACCTATCGAACCCTCACCGCCGTGGACAGCGCCATCGTGGTCATCGACGTGGCAAAGGGCGTGGAGAGCCAGACCGAAAAGCTCGTCGGCGTCTGCCGGATGCGCAATACGCCCATCATCGTTTTCATCAACAAACTCGACCGGGAGGGCAAGGACGCCATTGACCTGCTCGACGAAGTGGAGCAAAAACTGGGGCTGCGGGTTTGCCCTATGAGCTGGCCCGTGGGCATGGGCGGCACCTTCAAGGGCGTGTACAGCATGTACGAAAAGAACCTCGTGCTCTTCCGCCCGCATGGAAAACAGGAGGAAGAGGGCATCATCGAAATCAACGACCTGACCGACCCACTGCTCGAAAAGCACATCGGTGAGCGGGCAGCGAACACCCTGAGGGAAGAGGTGCACATGGTGGAAGAAGTGTATCCAGTTTTCGATGTAAAAGCCTATCAGCGTGGCGAGCTGTCGCCCGTGTTTTTCGGCTCCGCCGTCAATAATTTCGGGGTACGGGAAATGCTGGACTGCTTCACCGACATCGCCCCAACGCCGCTGCCACGGGAGACGGAGGAGCGCACTGTTTTACCAGAAGAAGAAAAATTCAGTGGATTTGTCTTCAAAATTCACGCAAATATTGACCCCCGGCACCGGGACCGGATTGCGTTCCTGCGGGTGTGCTCCGGTACTTTCGAGCGAAACACGAACTACCTTCACGTGCGCAATGCCCGCCAGATGCGCTTCGCAAACCCGACCAGTTTCATGGCCTCAAAAAAAGAGGTGATTGACGACGCCTTTCCCGGCGACGTGGTGGGTCTTTACGACAGCGGCAATTTCAAAATCGGCGACACGCTGACCGAGGGCGAGGTGCTGCACTTCAAGGGAATCCCAAGTTTTTCGCCGGAGCAATTCCGCTATGTGGAAAATGCCGACCCGCTCAAATCAAAGCAGCTCGCCAAGGGCCTCGACCAGCTCATGGACGAGGGAGTGGCGCAGCTTTTTACGAAGGAAATAAATGGCCGTAAAATCATCGGCACGGTGGGAGCGCTGCAATTCGAGGTGATTCAGTACCGCTTGAAGCATGAATACGGCGCTTCTTGTACCTACGAACCCGTCAATCTTTTCAAGGCTTGTTGGGTTAAATGCAGTGATGACAAGGCTTTTCAGGAGTTCCGAAGCCGTAGGTCGAAGGACTTGGCGAAGGACAAGGACGGCCAACTCGTCTTCCTCGCAGAAAGCGCTTGGGCGCTGAAGATGGCGCAGGAGGCGCATCCGCTGGTGGAGTTCCGTTTTACCAGTGAGGAATAGATTTTGCAGTTCGACAGGGGGCAGTTGGCAGTCCTAGTCAGCAGTTGATTAGTCAGTGACCTGTGTTAAACAGCGAGAGGTGTTATCCGTTAAAAGATACCACCTCTCGTCGTTTTATCAAAAAACTGACTTAAAGACTGTCGAACTGACTGCCCCCTGCCCCCTGTCGAACTGTAAACTAAAATTCCAGGTGCAGATTATAGCGGTACAAGTAAATCAGCAAGCTGATGAAAGTGATGAAGTAAATGATGAACCACATCATAAAGCGGCCCTTTTTGCCTTCATTTTCTATATGGTCAGACATGATGGTATTTTTTTGATGAACTTTTTTGTTTTAACGGGGCAAAAGTAAGCTGATAGACTGGGTTTTCCAAAGGTGAATTTTATAAGAAACCCTGATTGACATTTTAAGTTATTTTTATTCTTGGGTCAAAAATGAAATCTTCAGTTCTCAACAGTTTAACCTTCTGAAAATCAGGGTGTTGAAGGTTGAGCAAAAAATTCTGTTCTGCTGGAATGATGGCAGAAGGCACCGACAGCACGGCACTTTTCATTCCATCCAGCCAAGCGTCCCCAAGCTGTTGGGTAATATTGTAGGACTCAAACTCGTGCCAGTTATCTGGCAGGTTTTCCACCTTTATTTTTTCGATAAAAACATCGTCGGGTATTTCAATCACCATCGTTTTGAACAACTGGTTCAGGCCCCGGCTATTCCTGTGCACGACGTTTTCGAGACAAGCCAGCGACCTTGCTCCGGCAGTGTAAAGCACATACCTGCCGCTGCTGTTCCATCGGGCTGCCTGGCCGGAGGCGGTCAGCGATTGCGACCATTTTTCCAAAACGATTCTGTAAACTAGCATGGTGGGCGAAATTTAAGCGGTAGCGCCAAACTCAATGCGCACAAGCTCGTCCATGACAAGGTCTATGCCCGTTGACATGCTGATAAGCTCCAGTGGGACCTGCCCCCCTAACCCAAAAGCAGGCTGCTCCAGCCAACTGTTGAACTCCTCCCTGTTCCCAAAAATTTCGATGCCTTTTTTGTAAAGCGCCTCCAATTTTAGGATGGCTTCACCTTCCCTCGGTGTAAGGGATTTGGCTTCCTGGGCATAGCGCTGCAAGGTTTTGAGGGAGAGCCCCAAGAATTCTGTAGCGAGCCATTCCCGGTTCAGCCCAGTGAAGTCTGCCAAGCCAAAGAAGCGCAGGCTGCTAACCCCACTGCGGCTGGCGCTCACGATATAGGCTGGCTGATAGACGATGTCATTGACCATGTTTACGGTGATGGGGTCTTCGCCAAGTGTTTTGTAGGTTCTTGGCTTTTTGGAGACTGCTTTTTCGGTGCTTTTTTCTTTTTTCATCTTTTTAGGACTTTTGTCCCACAAATTTAGTCATTTTTCTTTTAATTCAAATTTTTCCATCAATTTTCTTTTCCCTAATGCCTTGCCTTGAGTTATTTCGCCCTTTCAAGGCTATTCTACTACTTTTGCCTTCGCAACGCATCCAGCGCATACCCATTCCAGATACATCGTTTTGAACAACACCGACCACAAATCCTCGGAATTGGCCCGCCTGTTTTACAGGGAACTCGAAAAAATCCACGGTAACGCCGAATGGGCTGCCCCTGCCAAGTCCGATGCACTAGCCCGTCTATTGGAGCTGCTCTACCTTGAAGTCACGAAGGCTGACAATATCCATTTCACCACCCTTTTCGCCAGAATTGCTTACGCCTGTCACCGCCATCAGGTGGATAAGAAGACGCAGTACTGGGTGCATTTTTTTCGTAAAAAAATCCGCTCCGTTGTGCCAGAAGCCGAAGCAAAAGGAGTGTACAACCTCGGGTTGAAAACCGTCGCCGAGAGCATCGAAGGGCTGTTTGGCGAAGCACCGCCTGAGGAGGTGCGAGCATTTTTACCAAAAAAAATCCCCTTCACCTACACCGAAATACAGGTGAAGGAATACCGCAAAACCGCCCGTGTCATCGCCCTCGCCGACGACGAAGCGAACGACATGCTACTCGCCCAGGACGAGGAAAACCCCTCACAACTCATTCATATTCAGTACAATATCACCGAGCGAAACGAGCCGTTCAGCCCCACCATCCGGGAAATCAGGAACTGCTTCAAGTTCCCCATCACGCTGAGTTTGATAGACGTGCAAATCGTGGAAGGAAAGGAGCTAGACAGTTCGACAGTCCCCCAACCCCCCCCCGACCAGGGTCGGGGTCAATCGTCAATCGTCAATCGTCAATCAATTTACCGCCCCCGCGCCATCGTCGTCGAACCCGACTACCTCCTCGACGTGTCCACTGTTGCCGGATGTTTCCAGGGCAGCAGTGCCGAACCCATCGTGTATTTGCTCCAAAAATTCCTGCCAGTGGCACAGTCGCTGCCAATGATACTGGGAAACATCGCCAACTTCTTCCTCGACGAGCTGATGCACAACCCCGAGGCGGTGTTCAAGGAAACCTTCCCGAAGGTCTTCAAAACCAACCCGCTGACCTTCTCGCTGCTGACCGATGCTGAGATAAAAGAGATTTACGAAAAGGCGCAGCGCCACTGGCTCACCCTGCAACTGATGGTGCGCTCCGAGATGCGGAAGTTCGACATCGAGCCAAAAGAGTGTTACCTAGAGCCTAGTTTTTATGATGAAAAACACGGCTTGCAGGGCCGCCTCGACGTTTTTTACAAAAAAGAAAACCGCAGCGCCATCATCGAACTCAAGAGCGGCAAGCCGTTCATGCCCAACCGCCACGGCATCGGCGCCAGCCATTTCATCCAGACCCTGCTCTACGACCTGATGGTGCGTTCCGTCTTCGGTGACGAGGTGGAACCAGCCAGCTACATCTTGTACAGTGGTCTGGAAACCAGTCAGTTACGTTATGCCCCGCCCGTGAAGGCCGAGCAAAACGAGGCACTGCAAATCCGCAATCTCCTCGTGTCCATCGACCGAAGGCTGGCCGCTGTGCAGGGCGACTCCGTGACGCAAGTGCCGCTGCTGGAACGCACCACGACCACTCGTTTTCCCCATATCAAAGGCTACTTGTCGCAATCCATCGGTCTGTTTGAAAAAACCTACCACGCCCTCGATGACCTGGAGCGGCGCTATTTCAACGCCTTCACGGGCCTCATCGCACGGGAGCACCAACTGGCCAAAACGGGGGTCCAAGGCATGGAAAAAGCAAACGGCCTCGCCGCCCTCTGGCTCGATACGGTGCAGGAAAAAGAGGCAGGTTTTGACATCATCAAGTCATTGAAAATCAAGGAAAACAGAGCCTTCGAGGACGAACCGATTTTGATTTTTGAAAAAACCACCGACACCAGCCCGTTGGCAAATTTTCGGGTGGGGGATATTGCCGTTCTCTATCCAGTTGGCAGTTCGGCAGTGGGCAGTGGGCAGTCAGCAGATGGTTCCGCCACTAGTCACCAATTACCAATCACTAATCACCAGTCACTCTTAAAAACCCAAATTTTCAAAGTCACCATCCTCTCCATCACCAACGAGGAAGTAACTGTCCGGCTGCGTTATAAGCAATTTAATCTCTTGATTTTCAACGAGTTCGAAAATTGGAACCTCGAACACGACCAAATGGACATGGGCTTTAACAGCATGTATCAAGGGCTATTCCGTTGGGCGAGCGCTGACAAGCGTAAACGGGATTTGTTATTAGCGACCGAAGCACCCAAGAAGCTTGCTCCGCAAAAAATGGCGTTGGGCGATACTGGGCAATTGACAGGAGAGCAGCAAGGAATTTTACAAAAAATGCTTTTCGCTCCCGACTACTTTCTGCTCTGGGGGCCACCGGGTACGGGCAAAACGAGCCAGATGCTGCGGCATTTTGCCAAATGGATTTTTGAAAACACCGACGAGAACCTGCTGCTGCTGGCTTACACTAACAGGGCCGTGGACGAAATTTGCGAAGCGCTCGAAAGCATTGGGCCCGAAGTGAAAGCTGCTTATCTGCGCATCGGCAGCCGCTATTCGACGAGCGAACAGTTTGAAAATCAATTACTTACGAGTAAAATCGAGAAGGTGACCACCCGGAAAGGACTGCGGGAAGTGCTAGAAAGCCACCGAATTTTCGTGTGCACGCTGGCCTCGCTCTCCAATAACCAAGAACTGCTGAAACTGAAAAAATTCCGGCGGGTGGCCATTGATGAGGCTTCGCAAATACTGGAACCTGTGCTGGCGGGGCTGCTGCCGCAATTCGAGCAGTTCGTGCTCATCGGCGACCACAAGCAACTGCCCGCTGTGGTGGTGCAGTCCCCCGAAGCCTCCGCCGTTGCCGACGAAAAACTGCTCTGCATCGGCCTGCAAAACCTGCGTAATTCACTCTTCGAACGGCTCTTCCGCCGCTGCACCGAGCAGGGCTGGCACTGGGCCTACGACCTACTCAGCCACCAAGGGCGGATGCACGAAGACATCATGCGTTTTCCCGGCGAGCTTTTTTACGAAGGAAAACTCAAGATTTTACCGAAGGAAATACCTGCTTCACAAAAACAGCTCGCACCCCTGCCCGCACAATCAGTTGATAATCAAGCAGATTGGCAAAAAGCCGTCATGGGCCGCCGCCTCGCCTTTCTCAATACGCCCGTTGACCGAGAAAGCCCCAGCCGCAAAACCAACCGACATGAGGCCGAGTTGCTGGCGCAATTGGTCAAGCACTTCCAGTCACCCCAATTCTCAATTCTCAATTACTTGCGTGAATCTACGATTTCTCAATTCTCAATCGGAATCATCACCCCTTACCGTGCGCAAATCGCTCAAATTCAAGAAGTTATGCAGCGGGAAGGCGTTGATTGCTCAAGCATCACCATTGACACCGTGGAGCGCTACCAAGGCGGAGCGAGGGACATCATCCTGATTTCACTCTGCACGAACGCCGCTTCGCAAATGGAAACGCTGGTTTCGCTCTCAGAGGAAGGGGTGGATCGCAAACTGAACGTGGCGCTGACGAGAGCTCGGGAGCAAGTAGTGGTGCTCGGCAACGAGGAATTGCTGCTGCGAAATGAAGTGTATCGGCGGTTGATTGAGTGGGCGAGGGCATAAAATCTGTATTTTTTGAAATACTCGCTTGCCACTGAAAGTGAAAATCCCCCTACTTTTGCCCTTCGTTTTCAAAAACTACTAAACCTACCTCGCCCAATCACGTAAAACCTTTTTTAGAAATTAGAAATTAGACAATAGACCACAGACTTTAGATGGGGCAACCTGAAGCTATCTAATGTCTATCATCTCAAAAACATGAAAGTTTTAAAATTTGGCGGCAGTTCCGTCGGCACGCCGGAGCGCATCAAGGGGCTTATCAACATCCTCAAGGAATACCACGGTCGGGGCGACCAGTTCACGGTCGTTTTCTCGGCCTTCAGTGGGGTGACGGACAGCCTGCTGGACATGAGCAGCAAGGCTGCCGCTGGCGATGAAGGCTGGCGAACGGTGTTCGAGCAGTTCGTTTGGCGGCACCAAAATGCGATCGGAGCGCTGATTGACGGCACTGAATACGAACAAATTTCTTCGGAAATGGAGCGCAGTCATCAGTCGCTCGCCAACATGCTCAACGGCGTCTTCCTCGTTCGGGAGGCATCGCCACGCACCATGGATTATGTGGTGAGCTTTGGGGAACGCAGCTCTTCTTTCATCATCGCTGCGGCCCTTCGGCAAGCGGGTATTTCGGCGGCTTTCCTCGATGCCCGCAAGGTAATCCGCACCAACGATGCCTTCCAAAATGCCAAGGTTGACTTCGCCACGACTTATTCGCTCATTGCGGAGCACTATGCACAAAACACAGAGGTTCAAGTAGTTACGGGCTTCATCGGCGCTACGCCGGAGGGCCTGACGACCACACTCGGCCGGGGCGGCTCGGACTACACCGCCGCCATCATCGCCGCAGGTTTGGAAGCAGAGAACATCGAAATCTGGACGGACGTGGATGGGGTGCTCACCGCCGACCCCCGCAAGGTGCGCAAGGCATTCACCATCCCGAAAATGACCTACGCAGAGGCAATGGAAATGTCGCATTTTGGGGCGAAGGTCATCTACCCACCGACGTTGCAACCGGCGCTGCAAAAACGCATCCCGCTTTACATCAAAAACACGTTCAACCCCGGCTTCGAGGGCACTTACATCACCGACAAACGTGACCCCAGTGGCCATGCCGTCACGGGCATTTCTTCAATAAACAAAGTGGCGATGCTCACTTTGCAGGGTGGCGGCATGTTCGGTGTTCCGGGCATTGCGGGGCGGCTTTTCGGCAGTTTGGCCAGTGCGGGCATCAGTGTGATTTTGATTACGCAGGGGTCGTCGGAGCACAGCATCACCTTCGCCATTCCACCGGAGGTGGCCAAAAAAGCGAAGCAACAGGTGGAGGCCGAGTTCGGTTACGAAATCGAAAAAGGGCTGGTCGAACCGTTGAAAATCGAGGAAAACCTGAGCGTTATTGCGATTATCGGTGAAAACATGCGCTACCGCCCCGGCATTGCTGGCCGCATGTTCCAGGCGCTGGGCAAGAACGGCGTGAACGTGGTGGCCATCGCCCAAGGCTCTTCGGAGTTGAACATTAGCGTGGTCGTTTCCGCCGCTGACGAGACCAAGGCGATGAACGCCCTGCACGAAGCTTTCTTCCTTTCCGACACGAAGGAACTGCATGTGTTCATGGTCGGCGTGGGGCTGATTGGCGCTACACTCATTGAGCAAATTAGGGAGCAAGCCGCATTTTTGAAGGAAAAACGAAGCCTCGAACTGAAAATCGTCGGGCTTTGCAACAGCAAAACGATGCTTTTTGACGAAAACGGCATTGACCTCGCCAACTGGAAAGAGGCTTTGGCCGCCTCCGGCGAAAAACTGAATTTGGCCAGTTTCGTGGAACGAATGAAGGGCCTGAACCTCAGCAATTCCATCTTCGTGGACAATACGGCGAGCGACGAACTGCCCCATTTTTACGAAGAAATACTTGGCAGCAGCATCAGCATCAGCACGCCGAACAAGCTGGCGACGAGCAGCAGCTACGAGCAATACCAGCGCCTGAAGCGCATGGCTGCCCGCCGTGGCGTACCGTTTTTGTATGAAACGAACGTGGGCGCTGGGCTTCCCGTCATCGGTACGCTCGAAGACCTGATTACGAGCGGCGACCGTATCCTAAAAATTGAAGGGGTGCTGTCCGGTACGATGTCCTTTATTTTCAATAATTTCAAAGTGGACGGCAAGCCGTTCAGCGCCATCGTGAAAGAGGCTAAGCAACTCGGCTACACAGAACCCGACCCCCGTGACGACCTCGGCGGTGCGGATGTTCGACGCAAGCTGCTCATTCTCGCCCGTGAGACGGGCCTGCCGCTGGAAGCTGCCGATGTGCATATCGAAAGCATTTTGCCGAAGGCAGCGCAGGATGCACCCAATGTGGATGCTTTTTTTGCGGAGCTGGAAAAAGCGGACGCCCATTTTGAAAAAATGGTGGCTGATGCCGCCGCCGAGGGAAAAGCTTTGCGGATGATTGCCAGCCTGGACAATGGCGTGGCCACCATCGGCCTGCGGGCAGTGGATGCTTCGCACCCGTTCTACTCACTCAGCGGCTCAGACAATATGATTGTGTTCACGACGGAAAGGTACAAGGAGCGCCCGCTGGTGGTGCGTGGCCCCGGCGCTGGCGCTGCGGTGACGGCGGCTGGGGTGTTTGCGGAGGTGGTG
>JBGSWN010000009.1:0-28456 GCA_041752395.1 Saprospiraceae bacterium
GAACTGATGCTGGAAAGAATTTTTTGCGTGTTTGGGAAAGCAGCAGACCCGCTAAAAAATCATCCCGCTATTGTACATATCAGGAACTTCGGCGTCAAGGCAGCTGCTTAGGCGCTTAAAGACTCACAGACTATTGTTATATCCTCCTTTGGCTTTTGTGCCTAATCAAACTATGCCTCTTTCTGGAATTCCTGAAAAATTATCACGTTTGCAAGGATTGACAAGGCTTTCCATTAATTCATCAAAAATTAAAGAGCTTCCAAACTCAATTTTAAAACTAAAAAAATTACACTACCTTGATTTAAGCTGCAATAAAAATTTAGTTATGGAAGCGCAAATAAACAAGATTAATTCAATTTCATTATTGGATACTTTAGTTGTTTATGGCACGTCATTTAGTGATGAAATAAGGGAGAAATTGCTTAGCCATAATTCAAAGCTTACAATAATTGATAATCAATTTATAATGAGAATGATGGAAGATAATATGGCAAAGTAGCTAATTACCAAAAAGGTATAAATTTTATTTCGAATATGCTTAAATTATTAACAAAAGCTCTATCAAAAAGAAATTCCCAATAGAGCTTTTGTATTAGTTTATACTCTCACCAACTCCATCTCAATCTGCCTTTTCGCCAAGTTCGTTTCCAAAATCAACACCTTCACAGCATCGCCCATTTTGAAAACCCGTCCAGAGCGCATTCCCTTGGCACGTAAGCGGCCTTCTGCCACATCAAACGGTTCGTCGAGGGTGTCAAAACCAACCATTCCTTCGCATTTATTGGCGGCCAGTTCGATAAAAATGCCCCGGTCAATAATGCCCGAAATAAAACCATCGAACACCTCGCCGACGTGTTTCTGCATGAACTCGACTTGTTTGTATTTGATGCTTTCCCGCTCGGCTTCCATCGCTTTGCGTTCTTGTAGCGAGATGTGTTTGCACTGCTCCGAAAGCTTTGCCTTGTCGTAACGGGTGGTTTTTTCCTCCAAATTTTGGAACAAAACCCGATGCGCCAGCACGTCTGAATAGCGGCGAATTGGCGAAGTGAAATGCGAGTAGAAATCAAAACCAAGGCCATAGTGGCCAATGTTTTCGGTGGAATATTCTGCCTTCGCCATTGTTCGGATGGCCAGTGGCATCAGCAGTTTCAGGGCCTCGTTTTTCTCGGATTCCTTTGCTAATCGGTTGAACGATTCGCCAATTTCCTGCGGCGTATTGTACTTCAGTTGAAAGCCAAGTTCCTTCGCAAACAGGCTCATTTCCTTCACTTTTTCAGCGTTAGGGTAGTCGTGGATGCGGTAAACGAAGGGGATTTCCGCTTGGTGTTCCATTTTTTTATTGATGAAAGTGGCCACTTCCTTGTTCGCCAGCAACATGAAATCCTCGATGAGCATGTGGGCATCTTTGCGTTCTTTCACATACACCTCCAGCGGCACACCGTTGGCATCTAATTTAAACCGAACCTCCTCTGTTTCAAAATTGATAGACCCCTTTTTGAAGCGCTCCTCCCGCAGTTTATAGGCGATTCGGTTCAGGTTTTTCAGTTGCTCCGCAAATTCGCCTTCGCCCGTTTCCAGGCATTCCTGCGCCGCTTCGTAACTGAACCGGTGGTCAGAGTAAATGATGGTTTTGCCTATCCAACTGCTGACCACTTTGTCCTTTTTGTCAAATTCAAAAACGGCGGAAAATGTCAACTTTTCTTCTTTGGGTCGCAGGGAACAAAGGTTGTTCGAGAGGCGCTCCGGCAGCATCGGCAGCACCCGGTCCACGAGGTAAACCGAGGTGGAACGCTTGTAGGCTTCCTTGTCGAGTGGCGTACCCGGCTTTAGGTAATGCGTCACATCAGCGATGTGGACACCCACTTCCGTATTCCCGTTTTCTAGCACCCGATAGCTCAGGGCATCGTCAAAATCCTTGGCATCTTCCGGGTCAATGGTGAAGGTCAAAATGCCCCTGAAGTCCCGTCGTTGTTGAATTTCTGCCTCGGTGATTTTATCTGAAATAGCCTCCGATTCCTCCATGACTTCCGGCTCAAAATCGAGCGAAAATCCCTTGTTGATGAGGATGACTTTCATTTCCAAGTCGCTGCCCTCGGCCCCAAGCACGGTTGTAACTTCGCCTTTTGGTCGCTGGCCCGCCTTTTTGTGCCACTCGGTTATTTTCACGATCACCCGGTCGCCATCTTCTGCTTCTTTGATATTGGCTAGGTCAACGAGGATGTCCATTGGCACTTGAAAATTGGTGGGTGCGACAACGGCCTGCCTACCCCGAATATGTAACGTACCGACGTAAACATCGGTCGCCCGTTCTACGACTTTCAGCACTTCGCCTTCCGGTTTGCGGCGTCCACGAGGTGTCCAAACACCGATTTCTACCAAGTCACCGTGCATGGCTGTGCCTAGGTTTTTGGCTGCCACATAGACATCGTCCTCGTGGCCTTCGCACTCGATGTATGCTGTGCCCGTGCGGGTCATGTCCACATAACCAAGGAGGTTTTTCTTCGGTAAAAAGCGGGTGGGTGCAGCCTTCAGCATGAATCGGAAATCGCCTACCATACGCAAATGGCCAGCTTCAGAGAGCTTGGTAAGTGCGTGGGCAACGGCGTCTTTGCTGTTTGCCAGCTTGAGTTTATTGGCAATTTGTTTGGGGTTAAACTGCTTTTTGGGGTTCTCTTTGAACAGATTCATTACTTCACGCTGCAAGTCGGCAGCTGTGAGTTTCCGTTCCGGTTTCTTAAATTTTTGCTTAATCATGGTTTTGAATAAAATTGGTTTTGGGTGAAAACGAATTGGTGAGCAAAAAGCGAGGCAAGTTTAAAAATCTGAAAATCAGCATTTTATAAAATAGACGGACGCTGTTTGGTTGCAGCAAAATTGGCATTTTTTACCATAATCGCTTTACCATTTTGAAAAATAAGTAATAAAATGAGAATTTAAAATGGCAGGCTTGCCGTACGGTGGGCTTGGTTTTAACTTGTTCATTCACTAAAAAACAGTAGCGGGTTAAAAAAGTTCCATAGCCCTTAAATTTTGAAAAGAATTACTTTTGGCCAAAACAACTAGAACACAGCATGACAAAACGCCTTTACGTAGCCGCCACCAATCAGCACGTTGGTAAAACCACTTGCACCCTTGGCCTTGTCGAAGCATTTCGGCAGTCTGGCCTGCGGGTTGGGTATTGCAAGCCCGTCGGCCAGGAAGCCATTGATGTTGAAAACCTCCAAGTGGACAAAGACGCCCTGCTTTTTTCAACGATGATGCACTTCGATTTGATTGCTCGAATTCACAGCCCTGTCATTTTAGGAAAAGGCGCCACCCAAGCCTACCTTGATAACCCGGACAAATTCCCCTACCGCAGCTACATCAAAGCCGCTGGCAAAGTGCTCGAAAAAGAGTACGAAATGGTTATTTACGAAGGAACAGGCCACCCTGGTGTGGGAAGTGTCGTTGGCCTGAGCAATGCAGATGTGGCCGCCCTGGTTGATGCCCCGGTCATCCTCATCGTGGAGGGTGGGGTAGGGTATACCATTGACCGATTGAACCTTTGCCTCTCCTTGTTTCGGGAAAAAAATGCACGGATTGCGGGCGTCATCATCAACAAGGTTTTACCTGACAAAATTGAAAAAGTACGGCATTACGTGGGTTTGAAGCTTGCAGAATGGGGCATCCCGCTCCTTGGCGTTTTGCCCTATGAAAAAAAACTGCTGTACCCGCTGCTTTCTACCATCAGTGTTGCTATCAATGGACGGGTACTTTACAATCCGCCCAGCTTGAATTTGCTGGTGGAAAATGTGGTAGCGGCTTCGCTGATGGGCAGCCATAACTTCGAAGAAGACCAAGGTGTGCTGCTCGTTGTGAGCAAAAACCGACTGAATGAATCGTTGTTAGGCATTCAGCGCCTCTGCAAAAACAAGGGTATGGAAAAATCCCCGCTAGCAGGTATCATCATCACCGGAGATGGTAAGCAATTGCATCACCTAGATGATTTTCACCACGAACAATATGTGATGGACCACAAAATCCCAGTCATCACGACACCGTTGGACACTTACGGAACTGCGGTCAAAATCAGTCACATGGAAGTGAAAATAAACGTGGAAACGCTTGGTAAAGCGACCCGGGCCATTGAACTGGTGCGGGACAACCTAGACTTATCGAAGATTAATTGGTAATCAGGAATTGACCGGATGAGACAGCACTTCCTTGATTTCATCCACAGAAATATCAAGGTGTGAGTCATCAAGGATGCACTCGCCATTTTTTATCACCAAAATCTGTGGAGATTCGTGAAAAACCTCAAAACGGCTGGCAATTTCATTGGAAATATTGCGGTACTCAATCAAATCGAGGTAGAAGGGTTCGATTTGCGAAGCAGGAAAATCCCAAGTGGCCTCAAGGCGGTGTTTCGCCATGAAGCTGATGCTGCAACGGGTACTGTGCTTGAAAATAAGGCAGGGAACTTGATTCGAACGCTCAATAACGGCGTCAATTTCGGAGGCGGAAGTCAGTGGATTCCAGATCATGTTAAGCTTTGTAGGTTGATGGCAGCCAGCATTTTACTGACAGCCATCAACAAACAAAAATTTATTTAACAAGTTGAATAACCGTCTTGATTGCTTTGAAATTGTTGGGGCATCCGTAGCCTTTGTTGCAGGATGCGAAAGAGGAGGCTAGCATGGCAAAAGCGGCCAAGACGAACAATTGCTTCAGGGTGCTTTTTTTCATTGTAAAGTGAATTTGGATATGTTATAAAAAATTGGGTTTCCGAAACTTTCCTGCATAACGAGGATAACGTGGCGGATATTTCGGTCATCCCGGTTAATTTTGCTGCAAAAATAACGGAATTTCAGGTGCAAGGTTCGATGAATGCAGAAAGTTTGCTGTTTTGGCTTAAAATTAACTTTCGGTACATCAAGCAAAACACCTTTAAAAGCTAAGTTTAAAATTCTACATGCGAATTCATTTGATAGCAATGGGCGGGGCCGTTATGCACAACTTGGCACTTGCACTGCAAAAAAACGGCCATATTTTATCTGGCTCTGACGACGAAATTTACAACCCCGCCAAAGATAGGTTGGAAAAAGCAGGTTTGCTTCCGCAAAAATTTGGCTGGCATCCTGAAAAAATAACGCCGGACTTCGATTTTGTCATCCTTGGAATGCACGCCAAAGCGGATAATCCAGAGTTGTTGAAAGCCCTCGAATTGGGCGTAAAAGTTTATTCTTTCCCAGAATTTATCTTCCAGCACGCCAAGGAAAAAAAGCGGGCCGTGGTAGCAGGCAGTCACGGAAAAACCACCACGACTTCCATGATTATGCACGTGCTTCGCAATGCGGGCCTGCAATTTGACTACCTCGTCGGTGCCCAATTGGACGGTTTTGAGACGATGGTACAACTCAGCGATGCGCCCATCATGGTCATCGAAGGTGACGAGTACCTTTCCTCACCGCTTGACCGTAGGCCGAAGTTTTTGCACTACCGACCGCACCTCGCCATCATCACGGGGGTTGCTTGGGACCATATCAATGTTTTCCCAACTTACGAGAATTATTGCCACCAATTCGCTTTGTTGATGGACAACCTTGAAAAAGATGCAAAACTGTTTTTTTATGAACCGGACAAAGATTTGGCAGGCCTTGTAAATGATTGTAAATCAAATATTTATGCTATTCCCTACTTGGAGTTTTTAACTGAAAAAGAAGATGGGAAAACCGTGGTTTTATCACCCAATGGGCAAAAAAATGAACTGCAAATCTTCGGGAACCACAACTTGGCTAACCTTGCCGCTGCCCGGTTGGTTTGCCTTGAATTGGGAGTAACTGAGGAGCAATTTTGGGTAGCGGCAAAGACCTTCACGGGGGCAGCAAAACGGCTGCAAAACTTGGTCACCAGCGATAGTTTTTCGGCGTGGCTCGACTTTGCCCACGCACCATCCAAGGCCAAGGCGACAGTGGCGGCTGTTCGGCAACTGAACCCGGCCCGAAAACTCATTGCCTGCCTCGAACTTCATACGTTCAGCAGTTTGGATAAAAAGTTTTTGCCATTGTATGCTGGAACGTTGAATCCCGCCGATATTGCCTGCGTTTTTTACAGCCCACATACGCTTGAAATGAAGAAAATGCCCGCCATTGCGCCTGCTGAAATCAGTGCTGCTTTTGGCCACCCGAATTTGAGCGTATTTACGGAACGGGCTGATTTAGAGGATTTTATCAAAAAGCAAAATTTGGATAACACCAACCTGCTGATGATGAGTTCGGGAAATTTCGGAGGCATGGATATTCCTATCTTTGTGCGAAATCTCAGATGAAATGCATTCTATTTCGCTCGACACCAACCAAATTCTGCCAATTTTTTCAACCAATTTTTAAATGCGCTGTGAAATCAGCCGCTGCTTTGGCAGCAAATACCAATTTTTATGAAAGAGAACAAGACGCTAGGTTTTAAGAAAATATTGGTCGCCAACCGTGGAGAAATTGCCATTCGGGTATTCCGTGCAGCCACGGAGCTTGGTATCAAAACGGTGGCAGTTTACACTTACGAAGACCGTTTTTCGCTGCACCGCCTCAAAGCCGATGAAGCCTACCAAATCGGCGCTGACAACGACCCGCTGAAACCCTACCTGAATATTGACGAAATACTCCGAGTAGCCAAAAAATGTGGGGCAGATGCCATCCATCCCGGGTACGGTTTTTTGTCAGAAAACGTTGATTTTGTTCGCCGCTGCGCAAAAGCAGGCGTCACCTTCATTGGCCCACGCCCACAGGTCATGGAGGCGCTCGGCGACAAAGTGCGGGCGAAGGCAGTGGCCGAAAAAGCAGCCGTTCCGATGATTCCCGGCAGCTCCGATTTCCATTCGGTGGAGCATGTAGCAGAGTGGGCCATAAAAATTGGCTACCCAGTCATTTTGAAAGCAGCTTCTGGCGGCGGCGGCAGGGGCATGAGGGTTTGTCGTTCAGAAGAGGAGCTTTTGAAAAACTACCCCGAGGCGAAAAAGGAAGCTGGCAACGCCTTTGGCGATGACACGGTTTTTTTAGAAAAATTCATCGAAAACCCAAAGCATATCGAGGTCCAGTTGATGGGCGATAACTACGGCAAAATCGTCCATCTTTTTGAACGGGACTGCTCCGTTCAGCGGCGTTTTCAGAAAGTGGTGGAAATAGCGCCATCGCTCAATTTGCGACCGGAGACCCGGCAAAAACTCTACGATTATGCCTTGAAAATAGGCCGCTCGGTGCGCTACAACAACGCCGGAACCGTTGAGTTCCTGCTTGATTCGCAAGAGAATGTTTACTTCATAGAAGTGAACCCAAGGGTACAAGTGGAGCACACTGTGACGGAGGAGGTGACCGGTATTGACATCGTTCGATCGCAAATCCTCATTGCCGAAGGTTACAGTCTCAATGACCCGAAGCTGCGCATTGGCAACCAAAAAGACGTGGAATGTCATGGTTTTGCGGTGCAATGCCGCATCACGACTGAGCGCCCAGCCGAGAATTTTCAACCGGACTACGGCACAATCATCGCCTACCGAAGCCCAGCTGGTTTTGGTATCCGTTTGGATGGTGGAAACGCCTATGCTGGCTCACAGATTTCGCCGTATTTCGACTCCATGCTGGTGAAGGTGACGGCTTGGGGACGCACTTTTCAGGGAGCATGTGAGCGGTTGTTTCGGGCACTGCTGGAGTTCCGGGTGCGTGGGGTGGAAACGAACATCGGCTTCCTCGAAAACCTCATTTTGGACGAGGACTTCCGGGCTGGGAAGGCAACCGTCAACTTCATTGCGGAGCACCCAGAACTGCTGGTGATGCCGCTTCGCAAAGACCGTGGAACGAAAATACTGCGCTACCTCGGAGAGACCATCGTGAACGGGAACGCCGATGTGCCTTTTATTGATGCTCGCAAAAAATTGCGCAAGCCGCAAGTCCCCGACGTTGCGAAGCCACCAAACGCTAACGGCTGGCTGCCCGGCACCAAGCAAAAGCTGGATAAATTGGGGCCAGAAGGTTTGGCGAAATGGCTGAAAAACCAACGGCAAATCCATTTCACGGATACGACTTTTCGGGATGCGCACCAAAGCCTGCTGGCTACGAGGATGCGTACCCACGATATGATGCTGGTCGCTGAAAAATTTGCGCAGCAACACGGCCACGAGCTTTTCAGCATGGAGGTTTGGGGTGGTGCCACCTTCGACGTAGCGCTGCGGTTCCTGCACGAATGCCCTTGGCGGCGGCTGGAATTGTTGCGGGAAGCATTGCCAAACACGCTGCTGCAAATGCTGCTGCGGGGGACGAATGCCGTCGGCTACACCGCCTATCCTGATAATTTGATCATTAAATTCATTGAGCAATCAGCCAAAACGGGCATTGATATTTTCCGAATTTTTGACAGCTTGAACTACGTGCCGTCCATGTTGACGAGTATCCGAACGGTGCGGGAGAATACGAATTCCATCGCAGAGGCCTGTATTTGCTACACTTCCGATATTTTTGATGAAAAGAGGCCGAAGTACCACTTGCCGTACTACCTCGACCTGGCTAGGCGGCTGGAAGATGCTGGAGCGCATATCCTCGCCATCAAAGACATGGCGGGCTTGCTGAAACCGCAGACTGCCCGGACGCTCATTGCGGAGCTGAAAAAACAAGTGCAGATTCCAATCCACCTGCATACCCACGACACGGCGGGCATTCAGGCGGCAACCTACCTTGCTGCCATTGAGGCTGGGGTGGACGTGGTGGATGTGGCACTGGCTAGCATGTCGGGCTTGACTTCACAGCCCAATTTTAACTCAATCGTTGCGGCGCTCCAAGGGCATCGCCGGGAAAACAAACTGAACTTGGACGGACTCAACGATTTTTCCAATTACTGGGAAGCGGTTCGGGAAATGTACTACCCGTTCGAGGGGGAACTGAAAGCGGGAACGGCGGAGGTTTACAACCACGAGATTCCTGGTGGGCAGTACACGAACCTTCGTCCGCAGGCTAGGTCGCTTGGGTTGGAGCACAAGTTTGAATTGATAAAAGATAATTACCAAGCTGCCAACTTGCTGCTTGGTGACATTGTAAAGGTGACGCCAAGCTCAAAAGTGGTGGGTGATTTGGCCATGTTCATGACGGCAAATGACCTGTCGCCAATGGATATTTTGGAAAAAGGGGATTCACTGGCTTTCCCCGATAGCGTAAAATCGCTGATACGGGGTGAGCTGGGGAAAGTGGAAGGTGGATTTCCGCCAAGAATCATCGAAGTGGTACTGAAAGGCGAGCAGCCGATGGAAGGGGAGGCAAATAGCCACCTCACCCCAGTAGATTTCGAGAATGAATTGGCAAGTTTCAAAGAAAGATTTGGTGATGAACTTGGCCTGAACGATTTCCTGTCGTTCAAACTTTATCCGAAGGTTTACGAAACCTACCATGCGCACGTGGAGGAGTTTGGAGATGTGGGCCGATTGCCTTCGCAAGTATTTTTCTTCGGCCTGCGGCCAAATGAGGAGGTGTTGATTGAAATTGCCCAAGGCAAGACGCTGCTGATTACCTACATGAACATCACGGAGCCAGATTTGGAGGGAAATCGCCTCATTTTCTTCCGGTACAATGGCACTACCCGCTCCATGAAAGTGCGGGACAAGGGCGTGAAATCTGCTGTGGTGCTTAATAAAAAAGCAGAAGGAGAAAATGAGGTGGGTGCGCCTTTGCAAGGAAGCCTTGGAAATATTTTGGTAAAAAAAGGCGAGAAAGTCAAGCAAAATCAGCCACTTTTTACCATTGAAGCCATGAAAATGGAAAGCACGGTAGCATCTCCAAAAGAAGGCATGGTGAAGAAAATTTACCTAAAAGAGAAAACTTTGGTGCTTCAAGGGGATGCGGTGATAGAGCTGGCATGATATTTTTTACTCATTCTAATTATTCATAAACTCAAATCAAAAATTTTTAAAAATGAAAAAGCTGAGTTCTTATTTTTTCGCAGTTGTAGTGACTGCAATTTTCACAAGTTGTGGCAGTGATGGAACCGAAGGTGGAGTAGGTAGCTCCTGTTCACTGGAAGGCAATTGGAAGGTCAAATCGGCAGAAGTTTCGGGAGAAAAAATGGATAAAACCATTTTGGAATTGACCAAAGAGGGCATGGTAAAATATACCTATGATTTCACAGCAGACAGCGTCACTATCAACACGCACGGAACGGTAGGTTTTTATAAAGGCGTTTACAAATTAGATGCTGCGACCAATTCCTTGTCAATGAACATGTTAAGTGCTTCAGGTATGGCGCTGAACTACAAATTGGATATCTTGGGATGTAATGGAGAGCTGGTTACGGTTTCCAATAGCAACCCTGGTGATGCTTCGGGAGCTTCGGCCATGAAATCAACAATAGTATTGGAGCGAGTAAAATAAGTTTTTTTGATACGGTAAAAAAAAGGTTGCCTACATTTCGTGGCAATCTTTTTTTATTTAAAAATGAACGTAAGTAATTGTTTAATAAATCGATACGCATGAATTAATTATGGCCTATTTTTTAAAATCGGCAGACGAGCAGTAATTTTTTGGCTTTGGCGCAATACTTTAGCATAGTTCTTGCCTAACACAAGAAATTAAAATTGCACGAGCTATGTCGAACCTCTTACGAATTCTCCTGTTCGTGCCCCCCATGTTTCTGTTTATATTTCCTGCATTTGCACAGTTAAGCGGAACAATCGAGCAAGACCCAGTCAACAGTTCTTATACTGTATCAGTCACTCCTTCAGTCACTTGGGTGCCTCCAATGAGCATAACCAGCGGCGCTGGTATTACGCTCAGGGCTGCAACTGGTAGGCTTCAGCTTTCTGATTTCCAAACCATCACTGGTCAATGGGCATCCACGGGTGTTTTCGTTTCACCTATCGAAGCGCCGGGGTATGACTATTTTACATTTGGCCTGCTTCAGCCAATTTCCATTGTTACCTATAATAGTGGTGTTAAAAAGCCGCTGTTTTCCTTCAAGAATAGTTTAGGTTGTACTGTTATAGAACTCATTGACAACCAGACGGACCCACTGAATGTGCCGAATAACTCCATCAATATCGGAACGGACAACTATTTCAGTATAATTGCAGCTGGGCCTGGGGTAAATGCTTACACAGGTAATTCGGCGATGGACAAGGTAATCTGTCCGCCTTTGGCGTTTTCAGCCACACCTGCAATCAACCCGCTGCCTTGTCACGGCTACTCCACATCTATTTCTGTGGTGGTTTCTGCGGGGAAAGAACCTTATGATGTTACTTGGTTAAACCTGAACAACGGTCAAACAGGAAGTGGCCAAATTGCTGCCTTTGAAGGCAGTTATGATTTCGTCTCAATGCCAGCTGGCAATTATGAATTTACAGTTGTAGATGCATTAGATAGCATCGCCGTTTCAAATATTCAATTGATGCAGCCTTCCTCACCGCTGAAGATTGAAATGTTGGGTTTGGATGTTCCTTGTGAAGGCAACATGGACGGAGAGGCACAAGTTAAAAAAGCTTCAGGTGGCACTGTTTCAGGGAGCTACCATTATAATTGGGAAGGCTTTCCGACTGAAACAGATTCCATCCTCACTGCAGTAACAAATGGTACTTACAATGTCATCGTAACCGATGACAATGGTTGCTCTGTGACTGGTACAACAACAATCACTGCGGCAGGCTACATGATTTTTTCCCAAACTATCGTAAAAAATGTTTTGTGCAATGGTGCGGATAATGGATTAATTGACCTTTACCCAGTCAGTCCGTCTGGAGGGCAAACATTTGACTATTATTGGTCATCAAATGCAAATACCGGTAATTATTCCGCAGCCTACAACCTTGCGCCTGGCACCTACTCAGTTACGGTATCTGATATAAATTTTGGTTGTTCTGGAATAGCTTCCTATAATGTCACAGAACCACCAGCCATTGAAATTGACTACCGATTGTCAGCGCCAAAATGTTTTGGTGAAAAAGGAGACCTGGAAATTCTGGGCATTTCAAATGCACAGGGGGCTTGGGAGGCAGCGATAATTGGCGGTGAAAGCGTGAAAGATGGCGATAAATTCCAAATAGAACCTGGAATGCCAATGCGCTTGCTCATTGAAGATGCCAAAGGCTGCACTTCTGCCGAAGATTTTATTGTGGCTGCACGCCAAGAATTGAAGCTGGAACTCGGGAAAAGTTATGACATAAAATATGGCGAAGAAATCCATTTCGACCCTGTTTATTCCCCGTTTAGCAACGTCAGTTTTGAATGGGATACAGCAGATAACCTTAGTTGTATGGATTGCCCAGACCCAGTAGCCAAACCAACAGAAACTACCACCTACCGACTTCAAATGACAGATACCGCAGGCTGTAGTATTGATGATTTCGTCAACGTGGCAGTCCGCAAATCAAGGGATATATTTATCCCAAACTCCTTCAGTCCTAATCAAGATGGCATCAACGATTCATTCTACCCGTATGGTGGATTTGAAATCGTGGCCATCCATTCCATGCTGGTTTTTGACCGCTGGGGTGGCAAAGTTTTTGAATCAAAAGAAAAATTCTTGCCCAACGACCCAGATGCTGGGTGGGACGGCTTCGCAAAAAACAAACCAGCAGAACCAAGCACCTACCTGTACACTATGAACGTTGAATTCATTGATGGTGAAATCATTCTTTTTTCTGGTGAAGTAAACCTGATGAAATGATTTTGAACCTGATTTTTAATGAAAAAAGGCACTTGATTTAGTCCGTTTAATTAAAATTGTTTAAAACTTCATGGACTTAATCCAACATGATTTCAAAGACGGGCAAGTTTGGCCTTGTTTTTGAAAAACCATTAGTAATCAACGTTTTATCAAAAATTCCCCCGGTTAATTCTCCCCCCTATAACTGGTCGTGGTTTCGCTGGATAATGGCGATTTGTCCTGTTTTTTACATACTTGGCATTCTCCTTTTCATTATTCGGTGCAAACTGATTTTCGTGAAGCTAATCACTCATTTATCATGAAACCTCAGCTTACACTCGTAGCATTATTCCTCTTTTTTGGCTCACTTTCCGCACAGGTAAAGTTCAAAGTCAAACTTCTTTCCGACAACCAAACGTATCAGGTTTTATTCAAGCCCGAAACGAGCTGGTCGAACCCACTCAGTACCACAACTGCTGGCCAAGTGACCATGCGTGTGCCTATCGGTGGCTTCGCTCCCGGAACGGTCACAAATATCAAGGGGGTCTGGAAGCTCATCAATACGGTGGTATCGCCGGTTGAAGCGCCAGGCTTTACCTATTATATTTATGGTCTTGATACGCCGATTGCTGGTAGTCAAATCACTTATACTACCGGGGTGGAGATTCCGATGTTCAGTTACAAAAACGTTGGTACCTGCACAGGGCCTGTTGAAATTATTAACAACAACACCGATCCGTTTCTTGAGCCCAATTCGCAGAACCTAGGCATCAAAAACTACTTGACGGTGCTGGGAGCAGGGCAGGGTGTTAATGCCTATATCGGTAATTACACCACCTTCGATGCCAATTGCACACCGATAAGCAATTGCGGTATAGAGGTTTACGACGTAGCCTTAGCTTCTCCTAGTGCTTGTGGCGTTGCCGATGGTCAAATCATCATTGATGCCACCTTCCAAGGTCCTCCTATTCCGCTTCAATACACGATTACCTACAACAACAATCCAGTCATTTGGCAAAGCAGCAATACCTTCTCAAACCTTGCCGCTGGTAATACTTTTTACATCGCTGTTCGTGATGCCATTGGTAACTGTATAGTTGACCTCGGTGCTTTTGAACTGCCAGGCCCACTTGCAGCTATTGTCCAAAATGTGGACTTGAACAATCCTGATTGTGGTGGCTCCAACGGTAGTATCGTTATCCAAGCTGTGAGCCCAAATGGTGGTACTTTGCAGTATTCCATGAGCGCAAGTGGCCCTTGGCAAGCGTCAAATACCTTCGGTGGACTCATAGAAGGCACCTACACGTTTTATGTGCGTGATATAACGAACAACTGCCAAGATTTGGTAGGAACCTACACACTCACGGGCTGTGTAGTGCCAAAATGCATTTTGACCTACGATATCAACGATTTAGGTAACGGCAGGTATGAGGTAGAGTTGTTGACCGATACACTATGGAATCCGCCACTCAACACGACTTCCAATTTGCAAGTGACTTTAAAAGTGCCAACTGGTGGTTTTGTCGCTGGCAATGTTGTTGATCAAACGCCTAACGTAGATTTTGATATTAGCGAGATAATTGTTTCACCTATAGAAGATCCGGGGTTTGACTATATAACCTTTAGTCTTCAAAGCCCAACTGTGGGAATACCTTATACTGAAGGTGGAACTGTTCATCTTTTTACTTTTGAAAACACAGGTGCATGTACGGGAGATAGCATTCGATTTATGCTTGACAACGACCCATTCACACAACCAAATAGCCAGAACAGTACTGCTGGTCAGTATATTTCTGTACTTGGCTATGGTGCTGCCGATGCACCAATTTGTCTTGCTAAAAATGCGGTCATTTGTGATGCCGTTCCACCAACTCCACCAACCTGTTTGGTAACCTATGAAGTTGAGAAATTGGCAGGTGATATTTTCCAAGTTTCCATCATTTCGGATACTACCTGGAACTTCCCGCTGAACCAAACCAGCTCGGCCCAAGTGGTGCTGAAAGTACCAACAGGTGGCTTTGTCGTTGGTAGCTTAACCAGCCTTCAGGGTGACTGGGCAGTAGGTAGTGTTGACATTTCACCAGTGGAAGAGCCAACAAGCGACTATATCTCTTTCCAATTGGCCAACCCTACCGCCCTGAACGTTTTTCAGGCTGGGGTAAAAACACCGATTTTCTCCTTCACAAACTCGGGTTCTTGCCAAGGCGGGCAAGTAGTTCTCATGCCAAACAATGACCCATTTCTTCCACCGAACAGCGCTAACTCAAACGTAAGCCAATACATCGCACCGCTGGGTTCACAAGGCGACCCTGTTCTGATTTGCCTCTCAAACCTTCCAGCGGATGACTGCTCCAATGACCCGTGCGCTGCCCTCCAGCCAAATTTCGGCCCAATGGAAGCTTGCGAAGGCACTCAATTTACTTTTCAAGATTCTACAATATCAAACAATGACCCGATAACTTCTTGGAGTTGGGATTTTGGAGACAACAGCGCTGTTTCAACCAGCCAATCTCCATCTCACACGTATTCTTCCTCCGGGAATTTTGAGGTTTCATTGACGGTGACGACCCAAGGTGGTTGCTCTGCAACTTTTAAGGATTTCGTCACCGTTTTTCCTTCTCCCGGCGATGCGCCAGTCAGCAGTTTTGACATCTGCAATGGCCTTTCGGTCACGTTGCAAACACCTGCCAATATCACTTCGGCAGTATGGACGCCAACTACGAACCTGCTTTTAACTGACCCTTTCAACCCAGTTGCAAGTCCTACGGTTACTACGATTTATACATTGACTGCTACCAATACTTATGGTTGTGTGAACAGCAGCCAAGTAACGGTCAATGTTTTGACCAAACCCGTGATCAGCAACGTGACCGTGGTTCCTATTTCCGATTGCAACAAATCGGATGCAAGTATCCAAATCACGGCGACTGGTGCCAATGGCATCGAGTACGGAATTGACAGTGGAAGCGGCATCACTTGGCAGTCAAGCAATACCTTCGCAAATCTGCAAGCTGGCACATACAGTGTTTATGTGCGCAATGGTGATGGTTCTTGCGAAGCGGCCTATAATGGCAACCCGATTGCCATCACCGCTCCAGTTGGTGCAACGATTACCAACGTGGCTTCTACTCCGCCGAATGGTTGCGTCAACGATGGAACCATCACGATTACTGCAGCTGGCGGTCAGCCACCGTTACAGTACAGCATTGGTGGCGCTTTCCAAACAAGCAATGTTTTCACTGGCTTAGGTGCTGGTAATTATAATATTTTGGTGACAAATGCCAACGGCTCATGTGGCGCAACTGCACCACAAGTTGTTTTCACGCAGCCTGCACCGCCTACCATTACACAGCCAGTTTCCAATCAAAATAGCTGTGTTGGTTCAAGCGTCAATATTTCAATACCATTGAGTGGGCCATTCACCAGTTATACAATTACTGGAACGGGCGTACATTCCGCAGAAGCGATTGTCGGTAATGCCTTGAACTTTGTGGCTTCCGCCAATGCAGCTGGTACGACTACCTACAACGTCACATTGACCCAAGCAAATGGTTGCTCCGCAAATACGTCTTTCACTTTGACAGGCGTAGTTGTGCCGGTCGCAATCTTCACGGTTTCGCCAGTGATTTGCACAAACGGTGAAGTTGTACTGCACAACAGTTCAACTAACCCGAGTGCTTGGCTAACCTGGAATCTTGCCGGAGCTCAAGTGGTGAGTGCCAGCACACAAAACAGCACATCACCTGACAGCTCAACAATGGTCGTGAAATGGGCAACTGCTGGCACTAAAACCATCACTTTGTCTGTAAACAATGGCGGTTGCATCGTTGCTTCCACGCAGAGTATCACCGTCGCAGCGTTTGACCCAGGTGCTACATTTGTTACCACGCCCGCTGCTTGCAGCCAATCGAATGGTGCCATTAATTTGACGGTAAACAACCCGGCTTACAGCTACGCTTGGAGCAATGGTAAAACGACAGAGGATATTTCCATCCTGGTGGCTGGGAACTACACCGTAACAATAACAGAGACAAACTCACAGTGCGTGGCTACTGCTTCCGCAACGGTGGCAGGCACGCCAGCCCTGATTATCAGCGGCACTTCCGTAGTTCCGCCGACCCAGTGCACGGGCGCAAACGGTGACGGTAGTGTGACCGCAAACATCAGCGGTGGTACAGGGCCTTTTACCTACACATTGGGCGGTATCACACCAGTGAACAGCCCTCAGCCTACTATCACTTTCAGCAATATTGCCGCAGGCACTTACTCACTCACCGTGAGTGATGCGGTTGGTTGCTCTGCTGTGAAAACAATCGTTGTTAACAGTGTAACAAGCCAATTGAGCGTGGCAGTAACGGTGGTGGATGCAGGCTGTACTTCCAACAACGGCAGTCTTTCGGCTACTGTGTCGGGTGGTTCTGGTACCTACACGTACAGCCTCTATAAAAATAACGTTGAAGTGACTTCTGGTCAACCCGTATCGAACTCAAATGTGAGCTTAAATGGCTTAGAGCCAGCTTCATACCTCGTCATCTTTGAAGATGTAAACGGTTGCATCGCAGCAGGTGCAGGCACAGTAGAGCGAATGGAGGGTACTTTCCCCGCAACAGCGGTCATCACACCATCTAGCTGCGGCTCGAACAACGGTTCTATTCAATTGAATGGCGTTCCTGCTGGCGCAACACTCGCTTGGAGCGTAGGTGGAGGTGTTAACCCACTTCAGCCTTTGACGGCTGGTGTTTACACGGCTACCATCACAGAATCCAACGGTTGTATGTCCGATTCCAGCTTTGTGGTGAACACAACGGGCGGGCAAACAGTAAGCCTTGGAGCAATAGTTGGTGCTACCTGCGGTCTTGCCAATGGTACAATAACTTTCACCGTAACTGGGGGTAACCAATATAGCTGGAAACTATTAGGTACTTCCAATGAAGGTTTTGGTACTCCAGATAATCCGACAACAATCATTGGTGTCCTAAAAGGTGCTTATGTCCTTGAAATCACCGACCTGTTGCAGCCAAGCTGCAAAGTTTATCAAGTGGTAGTGATGCCGGGCAGCGATGCCTTCCAAACGCAGACTACGGTTAAATTTTCAACGGGCTGTGGCAACCACAATGGTGAAATTTGCCTTGAAATTTCAGGCGGCCAATTGCCTTATACCGTGGTGGCCTCATCGGGAACCATCGTGCCAGGCAATGCGCCGAACAAATTCTGTGTAACCGGCCTGTACGAAGGCTTGGTGAATGTGACCGTCACAGGTGGTGGCGGTTGCCAAAAGGTTGTCACACAAGACATGGGTCAATTCGACGAGCCAAATATCACGATGGATAGCGTACAGATAACAAATCCAACCTGCCCCGAACAAATGGGTTCAATTGTTTCTGTATCAACTTCCGAATATCAAATCTTTAATACTGGCAACTCCCAAGTTGGTGTAACACCTTGGACTGAGGCAGTCGCTGGTACTTATGTTTTGAGATTAACGGTAAATGGTTGCACAGCCACAGATACTGTAACGGTGACTGAACCAGCTCCGTGGGCGGTAACTGCCCAAATCGTAGCTGCTGAATGTACCACTCAAGGTTCGATTTCACTCACCGTTGGTGGCGCCACTGGCCCATATTCTTTGGTGTGGAGCAATAATTCAACTGCTACCACGATTTCAAATTTGCAGCCGGGCATATACACTGCCACTGTGACGGATAGCAAAAACTGCCAGTTCATTGAGGATTATCAGGTGGTTGACTCTTGTTCGTTGTCTCCTTGTGCCAATGAAGATGTGTTCTACCTGGATGTTTACAGCCAAGCAATTACATCACCTGAAACAGAGATTTGTCTGCCAACGAATGAGTCAAACCTTGAGCAATATAAGCTTACCTTGGACAATCAGCCGTACAATAGGGCACTGGGTGATTGTGCGGATGAGACCAATTTCTACGATGGATTTGATGTATTGCCGACACCTGGCCCGTATGTTTTGGAGCGTTGGGATATCGATACTAAGAAAGTAGAGAATTCTCCATTCAATAGCCTCCAAGAATTAGTTACAATAATGCGGCTCAATGACCAAAGTGGAAACTGGGTGCTAGACGGCGGTACCATCTTTGGAGGCGACCCGAAAAAGGTGTATGGCAAAATGAGAGTCAAACATACTGCCAGCGGTTTCTCCTTGGAATTGTCACCTAGTACGCTGTCTATTCCGCACCCAAGCATTTTCGTAAATAACCAAAGCCAGGTGCATGTGCTGATTGCAGAATCACCAAGCGGTTGCGTGGATACTTTGTACATCAATCTTTTGAAGCCTGCACCACCTATTTCCGACACTATTTTCGTGGAAGTGGCCGCAGGAGAATCGCAGACGATTTGCATCCCAGTGGATGAACTCTATGGAAACCTTGAGTTCCTGAGCAATATTGCCACTTCCTTTACCAACAATGCCCAAATTATTTCTAACACGGGCAATTGCGTAGAAGTGATAGGAACGGACGAAGGCCCTGACAAAGCGATTATCGTTATCTGCGATGACCTAGGCATCTGTGATACCACTTATTTGTTGATTACAGTAATTCAGGGTGGCAATGATATTCTGGTTTACAATGGTTTCAGCCCGAACGGGGATGGGGTGAACGATGTGTTCAGGGTTAGGAACATCGAACAGTATCCTAAGAATGAAATCAAAATTTACAACCGTTGGGGTAAGCAGGTATTTGCTACCAAAGGTTATAACAACAATTGGATAGCTGATTACCGTGGCCAGCGCCTGCCAGATGGCTCCTATTTTTACTTCCTAAACGTGGAAGTCAATGGAGAAATGAAGGAGTACAAAGGCTTCGTTGAAGTAAGAAGATAGGTAGATTTACGATTTAAGATTTACGACTTACGAGGCGCAAGTCAATGAAATTGAATGACATAGGCCAAAGCCGAAATCTAAACTAATTTCAATGTCCTGCTTAAGCGACAACATAACCATTCAAACAAATTTTCTACACACTAAAAAAACAAGAGGCTGCAAAGCGGAAACGCTTGCAGCCCTTGTTTTTTATGGTTGCTCAATTTGTTGGGCTGACCGATATTAGTTAAAACCTCGCCGTGAAGCCAGCCAGGAAGTTCACACCGTAAGTTGGATAGTAAATCCAGCGTTGGCGCTTGTTATTCAGCAGGTTATTGACTTCCAAAAAGGCACCAAATTTTTTCACAAACCAATATTCCCCACCTACGCTTACGTCATAAAGGCCGTTCAAGTTTGTCCAGCGACTAATTCCGGTGTTGGCTGTCACTCCATCCGAAAGGTTGAGTTGCGCTTTAGCTCTTAGTTTGTTGTCAGAGGTAGTGTAAACCGCCATGAAATTTGCATCAAGTGCAGGTAAATGCCAAGCTTTGCGCTCAATGCTGACATCATAAAAACTTTGGCTCAAAACGCCTGTGAAGGTAAGGTTTTTGAGAACGGTAGCTTTTATAGAAGCCCGAAAGTTGATAATATTAACATCAGCGTAATGGACTTCAAAATCATGAATAAGGTCAGGTTCGGTGCCATTAAACTCGTAACGAAAGAGATAAACCCCCAAGTCATTCGTCGGCTTGTAACCCCCCTGAATCATATACTCAAACATTTTAAGATTGCCTTTCAATCCCGCATAGAAGTTGAAATATTTGGTATTGCGAAGCGTACCTTCTGGCAACTGTGTGTTGATATACGGATTGTAGGTTGTCAGCGTACGGAAGTTGTTTTTCTCTAAACCACCTTCCAAGCCAGTGAAAAATGCCAGTTCGTTGCCCGTCAGATTCACCACGACTTCAATATCTGGGAATGGCAGATACTCGTCGTTGCTGGAAATCAGGTTAGCGCCAGCCTTGATTTTGATGGCGCTACCGTGAAACGTAAAAGCGGGTGTCAACCAGAAATTGTTCAGGTCTTGCTTCACGCCATTCACTTTGAAACTGGTGAAATCGGTACGAATGCCAAGGTCAAAACTGTGCTTTTCCCGAATCCATTTTGTAGCGTTCAGTTTTAGGTCAAATCCAGTTTCATTGGCGGCAAAATCATCGCCCATTGCATAAAAATCAAAGCCCGCCGAGTAGTTGAGGTCGCCGGCAGTCTGTACGCCATTAAAGATTTTGGCGCCCAAATCAAAAATGCCAAAAACCTGTTTCACAGCCTCTTTGTCAATGTTTTCAAAGGTGTTAAATCTATCTGTACTGTAACCATAGTAGCTCACCCGGTTGGAAGTATAACCCATACTGCCACTCACGGCGTAGCCCTGGTTGGCGTAATAAGTGCCTTTCCCACCCACCTTGGTCAGCCCAAATCGCTGGTTTTCAACTTTGTTGCTCGAAAAATCAGCCTGGTGGTGGAAGGCATTTAAGCCAATATCCAGCGAGGATTTATCCGCCAATTTCACCAAGGTGTTGAATGCGGCGTCCCCGTAAATGGACTTGGGCAATCCGCCACCCAGTTTGACGTAACCCTTGTAAACATCGGCGATTTCCTCGTCCGATTTATACGTCACAGGCTTGATGCGTGGGGCAGGGTAGTCCACGTCAATCGTCTTGGGTGTCACATCGTAGGTCTGTTTTGAAACGGAGGTGTCAACGGGCGGCAGTTCCGGTGCGACGGCTATTTTGGCGCTTTCTGCCAATTGTGCCTCGAAAATTTTGACAACTTCTACTTCTTGCCCCGGTAGTCCGGGCTGTGCCCAAGCTGCGGTGGACGTTGCTGAAAGCAGGAAAAGGAAAAAGCTTCTTGCGTATTTCATTGTTGGTTGGATTGTCTTTTTAAATTGTTGGATGCTTATTTTTGAGAATTTAGACGAGAGACTTTAGACATTAGATGATGCACAGACTATTGGAATTCAGTACTTTATCTAAAGTCTATCGTCTAAATTCTGATTGGTCAATTCCCGTCGTCCATGAAATTGTTGGTTTTATCCAGTCGGCTGGAACCGGAAGATGCCTTGTTCAAAGCGTCCAGTTTTTTCCTCGCCGTGGGGATGATGTCGTCCGACTTGTTTTCGTAGTTATCAATCAGTGCTTCCAGCACCGTTTTGGCACTGAAAATATCATCTTGCTCCGCAAAAACATCGGACAACAACAGCAAGCTCTTGCCAACCCAATATGGATAGTTGGAGTTGTCGTTGTTGTTGTCAAGGCAGCGCTGCTTGGCCTTGTCAAGGTTTCTTTTTTGGTAGTAAATTTCAGCAACCAAGTAGCGGGCCTCGGCAGTTTGCTCATTGTCGCTCGTCTGCATCACTTTTGAAAATGAGCTAAGCGCCGCATCCAGTTCTTTGCGGTCGTAAGCTATTTTACCCAAATAAAAATTGGCCTGCGCCTTGTCTGAATCCGAAGCGGATGCGTTGCTGGACACTTTTTTGGAAGCAGTTTGTACGCCGTTTGTATCGTTCAGTTTGTAGGCTGAACGCATCGCTCCAAGCTGTGCCTCCAGTTTGTCATCGGCAGTAGTGGCCACTGCTTCCCATTTCACGAAGTAATCAAATGCTTTCTTGAAATCCTTGTCGCCTTTGTAGGCAATATCGGCGGCCTTGCCAAGTGCATCCACGTAGTAGCGGTTGCCTGCGCCTTTTGACACCACATATTCATAGTCGCTCAATGCTTTGTCATATTGCTTTAGCACAGCGTAGCTTTCACCCCGGTGATAGTATGCCACGAGGATGTTTACGCCGTTCGGGTACTTGCGAATGTAGTCCGTGTAGTCCGTGATGGCCCGCTCGTAATTGCTTTTTTCATAAGCAGCTTCCGCAGCGGCAAAGGCATTTTCGTCCTTTTGTTGGTTGTCCAATTTGTAGCCGGGGATAGTTTCCAAGAAGGCGTTGTAACCCTCTGGGTCGCCCATATCCTTGATGTAAATTTCCCGAAGGGCAGCTAAAGCGGCGTCGGCTTCCTCCTTTTTTGGCTGGTGGGAAAACACCTGTTTGTAGTAATTGATGGCGGTCTGCAAATTGCCGGTATTGTAGGCTACGAGACCCAATCGCAGCAGCGCATTGTTCACCAAGTCGGAGTTCGGATAGTCCGCTACCAACCTTTTGAAAGCATCCGTTGCTTTCGTCGATTGCTTGATGTCTTGGTAGGTCAAACCCAGTTGGAACAAGGCATCATCCGCCAATTCTGAGGTTTTGTACTTGTTGATGAGGTCTTCCAGGGCAATTATTTTATCGGTTGTATTGCCCCGCAGGCCTTCAATGATGGCTTTTTGAAAAAGCGCATATTCAAAGCCGGGGTATTTCGCCGTAACGGCTTCATCGTAAAACTTGATGGCTTCTCTATAATTGTTTTTCTTGAACAAACAATCGCCTGCCCGCAGTGTAGCATCGCCCAGCACACCGTCCTTGACGGTTTTATTGCTCATAAAACTGCGGTTCCGTTTGATGCCAGCCACGGCGTCCGTGAAATAACCTTGGGCCGTGGTATAGTTTTCCTTTTTCAAATAATTATAGCCTTGCAGGTAATTGGCCATGTGAATGGAAGCCTCGTCGGGCAAGGTTTTTATGTTTTTTGCTAGCGCAATGAATTGGTTGATATAGTCAATGCTTTTTGTGTAATTCTTGTCCTGGTTGGCCAAGTCGCCAAGCCAGTAAAGCGCCAATGCCTTGGTTTCCGTGTTCACCGAATTGGCAACGGATTTCTCTAAAAGCGTCAGCGCCGAGGCGTTTCTTCCATCCTTGATATGCTGCAAAGCCCGGAGATAAAGCACCTGTTGGTAGGCTTCCTTCAGCTTTGGTGTCTTGTTGGGCATGCCTTCGAGCGTTGCGATGGCTTGGTCGTAATTGCGGGTGTTCACGAAGATTTCGCTCATCAAAGTCTGCGCATCACTGTAATATTTGGAGCCAAGCTTAATGCCTTGCAATGCTGTGAGCGCATCTTTGTCATAGTGGAGTTCGTAGGAAAGTTTGGCGTAATTGATGAGCGCACTCTCCTTGATGTCCTTGTCGAAATCCATTTTGCTGGCAGCACCAAAGGCAATGCGGGCGCCGTTTTTATCCTTGTAACGAAGTTTGCAATCGCCCAAATAATAAAGTGCCGTTTGGCCAATTAAGCTGTTCACATTCGCCAATTCCTGGAAGTTACGGGCGGCTTTTTGATATTCCCCAACTTGGTACTGCGTGTAACCCAATTGGTAAAACTCCTCTTCCCGCATGGTGCCGGAGCTTTCCGCAAATTTTTCGAGGAAGGGTAGGGCTTTCTTGTAATCGCCTTTTTCAAAATAAGCCTGTCCGACCAATTGGTTCATCTCTTTCAAATTGCGCAAAGTGCGGTCGTTCAGCTTAGGCTCTGCATATTTTATCAGCTCATCGTAGTCGTGCTGCGCAAAATAGATTTGCGAAATATAGTAGGGCACGTGCGGCTTGTAATCCTTGGAGCGCTCCACCAACCGGAAACTTTTGATGGCTTCTGCATACTGGTTGTTGAAGAATTTACAAAGCCCGTAATAGTAATTGGCGGGGTAGAAATAGTCGCCCTGAATGTCTTTGATTTCCTTGAAATTATCTTCCGCCTCCTTGAATTTCTTCTGGACGAAATAGGAATAGCCAATCTTAAAATACAGCTCTTGCCGTTGGGCAGCATTTAGTTCCCGAGGGTTTATCTGCTTGTAAAACTCAACGGCTTTGTCGTATTTCTGCGCATTGTAGAAATAATTGGCTACTTCCAGCAACGCTTGGCTGGCTAAGGGGTCTGGTTTGTATTTTCGAATGAATTCCAGGATGAGTTTCTCACCGTCCGGATGGTCCAAGCGCACGGCTGACTTGGCATAACCCAACTCCGAGCGCATCCGAAGCTGCTCCCACTCTGGTTCGTTGGCGGGCACTTGCTGCTCCATGGCTGCCTTGTACTCGGTCATGGCATAGCCGTAAACACCTTTTTGGAAAAGCTCCTCACCACGTTTGTAGGCCAGTTGTGATTCGGTGAAAACCGTGGTTTTCTGGGCGATGAGCGGCAAAGTGGCGAGGCACGAAACCACTACAAGAATTGCACTGAGTTTATTCATTAGCTGAAGGTTTTTCTTGCTTTAATGCTTTTGTTCTAATACTAGTCGGTTCATAAATAGTTGAAAATCAACTATTTGCAAACAAACGAATTCTTTCTGAAAATCGGTCTTGGAATTCAAATTGGCGGGGTGAAATTATAAAATTTTTAACAGCCCAAAGCTTTGGAGTCATTCAAGCTATTTTTGAAACGAGAAATTGACGGTTATTCGTATGTTCCTGACGGTTTTCGCCTTGCTCCCCCCTTAAAAATGAAGTCATCCCGCCTGCTTTCTACGATTAAAACCTGCTTTTGGATACCTAGCCTCCCCAACCCATTACGATTGTCCATATCCTAACCCAAAACGACCGTTCCCGATGAAGAACCAACCGTTCCGTAAATCAAGCAAGTTTAAGCCCTCCAAGCAACATATTTTGCCGGCAATTACCGATTTCTGACACATTCAAATCACTTTTGGTTAAGCAAACAGCCCCGGTAATTGTTCATTTTGGGCTACATGTAAAAACAGCAGCGAAATAAAAAAGCGGCTTGTGCAAGATAGCACAGCCGCTTTTTTCTTTTAGGACGAATACAATGGATAGGACACAGATTTAACTGATTAGACCGATTTACACCGATTTTATCAGTGCTTATCTGTTAAATCAGTTCAATCTGTGTCCCATCAAATCTCACACGCCTTCCATCCAATGCCGCACAAAATCCCCTTGCGGGTCGTACTGCCGGGCTTGGTTTTCGATATTGAAATAGCGGTCTTCCCGAGGGTCGTTGCCAACGCCAGCGATGTAATTCCAATTTCCCCAATTGCTCGCCGAGTCGTAGTCAATCAGCACACTTTCAAAATACTCGGCGCCCATTTGCCAGTTCACTTTTAGGTCGTTCACGAGATAACTGGCCACGTTCTGCCGTCCCCGGTTCGACATGAAACCCGTCTGTTTCAGTTCCAGCATATTGGCATCCACGAAAGGGACATCGGTCTGGCCTTCTTTCCACGTCTCAAAAAGCTGTAAATCGTTTTTCAAACGGCGGTTTGGTGTTTCCCGCATCCCACCTTTCAGGAAAATATTGTTTCCGTGCTTCTTGGCCATGAGGCGGAAAAAATCCCGCCAAAGCAGCTCGAAGAAAATCCAGTAAGTGCCTTTGGTTTCCCCCTTCTGCTGCTCAAAAACTTTGAGTTCATGGTAAACCATTTTCGGGGAAAGGCAGCCCTGCGCCAACCAAGCGGAAAACTTCGTGGAATAGTCCGCCCCCAACATTTCGTTTCGGGTATCGAAATAGGTCTTTGCGGCTTCCGACGACCAGAGATAATCATGCAGCCGCTGCAAGCCAGCCGTTTCTCCGCCTTTGAATTGGATGGCAGCCCTTGGGTCATTTTCAAAAGGCTGGTGCCCAAGTTCCTCCAAGGTCGGCATGGTGCCGATGTCCAAATCAAAATCAAAGACTGGTAGGGTAGTGGGTGTAGGAAATGGCTCCCTTACCTGCACCGCCCGTTCTACCTCCTTGCGGAACTGGGTGAAAACTTCCGGGGTCTGGGTAATCGGGAAAGGCAGGTCGGAGGTGTAATACAGCAACTTCCCACGGGAATACCGCATCTCCTGCCCAACGGTCCAGAGGTTGTGCTCCAGCGCATCCTGCACTTCCAGTTCCTCCTGGGTGCGCTCCCGATTACAGAATACCCAGCTAGTTTTGAAATGTTGTGCGATTTCGAAGAGCACTTCTTCTGGCTTGCCGATGCGGATGACCAAATCACTGCCCAGTTTCCGCAGGGATTGGCGGAGGTCTTCGATGCTTTCCAGAATGAACTTGGCCCGGTACTTTCCGGTCTTTGCGAAGCCAAACTGTCGGGTCTTTCCCAAAAACATCCGCTCGTCGAACACGTAAACGGGGATGATTTTGTCACAATGCTGGATGGCTTCGGTGAGTGCTTCGTTATCGTGCAGGCGGAGGTCCTGCCGAAACCAGACGATTCCTATTTGTGGTGACATGATGAATGGATTTTTGGCAAGGTAACAAAAAATGGGGGATTGGGTTTAGGGGAAGACAAACCTAATCTTTTAACATTTTCAATATCTCCATTTTGAGGATAGGCAGGTGATTGACCACAATTTCCCAAATCAAAACACGGTCGATTTCATCATAACCATGAATCAGTTTATTGCGGGCATTCACGATTTTTCGGGCATTAGTAATAGGTAGGTCTTCTTTTAACTTTAAGGCTTGGTTCATGGCTTCACCAATGATTTCCAGTTTACGTTCCACTGCTGCACGGAGCATGGCCGATCTTTCAAACCGTCGAAAATCCTTTTTCTCGCCAATAAATTCTTCAATTTCAGACAGTGCTTTCAACATGTCGGCAAGGTATTTCTTGATTTCATCACTCATAAATCGGCACTTTAGTTTCGTTGATGGACTTGATAAGGTAAGGATTGCTCAAGGTCTTTTCCACGACGATGTCCACTTCTCGCTGCAAAAGCGATTGCAGCGCATCTTCCAATGACCAGAAATTGTTGGCGTACTCACCAAATGGAATCCGTTTGAACGTCACCAAAAAATCCACATCGCTTTTCTGTGAAAAATGCTCCGAAGTAGCTGAACCAAATAGATAAGCTCTTCGGACTTTATGCGCTTTTAGGATTTGCTTTATGGCCATTAGATTATCCTTGATGAGCAACTGCATGGTTAAATGATTTTGCACAAAAATAGGTGAGATGGCGTGATTTGCGCAAGTTTTTTGAAAGTAGTTTTATTGGATTGGGTTGTCAACGAAGGTACTGCCGAAACCAGACGATTCCTATTTGTGGTGACATGATGAATGGATTTTTGGCAAGGTAACAAAAAATGGGGGATTGGGTTTAGGAAGTTTAGCAGGTTTAGGAGGTTTAAGGGGGGAATTGGACGTGGAGAAATAGTTGGTGATTTTTTTGGATTTCTTTGTCGGATTGGAAGGGATTTCTACTTTTGGCTTTGATTTAAACACACTGCCCGGCGGGAGGGAAAGGAAGCCGGGAATTCTGAGAATACTTTGAGAGAAACTTGAAAACAATTTTGGACTGAAAGCGGGATGCTTATGGTTTGAAAACTAGTAGGTATGCGCGGGAATTATTTTGCTTGTGATTGCTGAAGGAAGTTTGCAAGTCTTAAACTGACAAGAAAGAATTAAAAATAATCACAAAGAAATTTTCTTGATAAATTTTTAGGGTTAAAATAAAACATTTAAGAAATATGGAAAATAACGAAACAACTATTATTGCAAAAGATGCTATCCCAATGGTGCCTATACCAGGTCATAGAAAAAAGAAAATTAAAGGGTTTTTATTTCTAACAATTTGGATGTATATAGGGATTAGATTTTTCGTTGTAGATATAGATGCTTTATTTTTTGATAAATACGTAAATTTTGATATTAGGCTTTACGTCTTGATTAGGTTCTTTTTTTCTATTATAATTTTAATGTTTACTTGGATATACTTTGGCAATAAAAGATTTTGGAAAAATATCGGGTGGTTTGTCTTATTTCCTTTATACCCATTGTTGACGACTATATTGAAGTCCTCCCTTTGGGGAATACCAAAATATTTTGTAGAAAAGAATAAGCAAGGATTACTCTTTAATTATTTTGATATTCTTATTGCATTTTTATTTAACTTTAAAAAAACAATTGCAAAATTTTCATTAGAGTTGTTTCTGTATGAAAATCAATTAGTTGTGTGAATTTGGCTAAAATTCCAAAGCCCGGCACATAATCCAATTATTTCGTCATACATCGTTATATCGTGAATCCTTAAACGGTCACTTAGTATCCTGAATCTCT
>JBGSWN010000010.1:0-12888 GCA_041752395.1 Saprospiraceae bacterium
CTCCAAGGTATTGATAGACGAATGGGACGGCTTTACGGTGAATGGCTTCTCGGTCATGTTCTTCCTCATGCAGCTTGCCCCCGACTGCAAGATATACATGATACCCGTGAACGGCTCCAAGTACATGCACGTCATCGAGCATCCAAACGAGCCTGGTCTCGCCTGTGATTTCCGGCAGCGTGGCCTCGTGCTACCCGCCATCAACAACACCAGCATCCCCAACTTCCCCAACTACCGCCTCGGCACGGGGTATCCGGTCTGTGATAGCAATATCGTGTATGTGTCTGCCACGGGCAGTTTCGTGACGCCGCCCGTGCAGGAGGTGAGGGTGTGGCCGAACCCAGCGAGGGAGCAGGTATCGCTTTCGCTTTCATTGCCGCTGTCGCAAGGTTCTACTTTTCATTTATTCGACTATCTGGGTCGAGAAGTAAGGCAGGTAAATTTGCAAGCATGGCAAATGGAAATGAATACAGCATTGTCAGATATGCAAGATGGAATCTATTTCTGGAAGCTAAAAGACGAGCAAAATCTGATAGGCAGCGGTAAACTAATCATCATCCAATAAAACTCAACCACCCACCAACCAAGGATTCACCTCCGCCACCACATCCGGGAAGTGATATTCCAAAGGATACGTTTATTGTGCCTGTTTGGGGTTGGGCTGCGGGGGTGTATTTCTTGCAGTATGTGGATGGTGGGGAGGTGCGGGCGGTGGAGCAATTTATCGTCGCAAAAAAATAAAACAGTCCATTTGTTCAAAAAAAATCATCCCCCGACTTTCATCTGAAATAAAAACCCCCTACATTGCCCTCAGAAACAATTCGTTGTTTAAAGAAACAACCGCACAAGTACACCAATTTGTTTTGACTCAACATTTTAATCTAGAGGGAGTGATTTGGATTTGCAAGTAGGGCGGGCCTCAGCCGTTGACTTGTCCGGCTTCTGGAGTTTCGGCTTCAGGACAGGAGGATTACCGAAAACAGTCCGACTACCTTAACCATGTGAAGAAGAGGGTCCTAAACGCCTTCCGTGCTTGTGTGGTTTTTCTTTTTTCAAAAAACGCCGACAGGGCTGCAATCCTGTGGGCGTTTTTTATTTCGCCAAGTGTTACGATTGCTTTTAGCAATCGTATCACTATCTGGTCGGGTATTTTGTAGATTTTGTGTAGAAAAATAGGCCAAACCCAAAGTAAAGGCTACATTGTGGCAACGAGTTTCAACCAAATTTTTTCACTAAAATAACAAAAATGGAAATTCCCTTTTTTATGATTGCCATGCTGTTCTTGGCCTTTTTGGTCATCACCAGTGGCTTGTTTACCGTCAAGCAGCAAACCGCCGTCATCATCCAGCGCTTTGGCAAATTCCACAGCGTTCGCCAAGCCGGCCTTCAGTTTAAGATTCCTTTTATTGACACCATTGCAGGGCGCATCAGCCTGAAAGTCCAGCAATTGGACGTGCCAGTGGAGACCAAGACCAAGGACGATGTGTTCGTCGGAATCAAGGTTTCGGTGCAGTACATGATTAAGCAAGACTCTATTTATGATGCTTTTTACAAGCTGCAAAACCCTTACGAGCAGATGTCTTCCTACATCTTCGACGTGGTGCGTGCCGAGGTTCCAAAGATGAAGCTGGACGACGTGTTTGAACGCAAGGACGACATCGCCGTAGCCATCAAGCGGGAACTGGACGAAGCAATGAACGAGTATGGTTATTTCATCGTAAAGGCATTGGTGACGGATATTGACCCTGCCGCTGCGGTGAAAGAAGCCATGAACCATATCAACGCCGCCGAGCGGAAGAAAACGGCTGCCGAGTACGAAGGTGAGGCCGAAAAAATCCGCATTGTCGCCAAGGCCCGTGCCGAAGCTGAAAGCAAGCGCCTTCAAGGCCAAGGTATCGCCGACCAGCGCCGGGAAATCGCCCGTGGTCTCGTGGAAAGTGTGGGTGTGCTGAATAATGTGGGCATCAATTCCCAAGAAGCGTCAGCGCTCATTGTCATCACCCAGCACTATGATACGTTGCATTCTTTGGGTGAAAACTCGAACAGCACCCTTGTGCTACTGCCGAATGCGCCTACTGCTGCCACTGATATGCTTGCCACCATGGTGACTTCGTTGGTTGCTACGAAGGAATTGGGTGAGAAAGCTGGTAAGAAGTAACTTGACAAGTCGGTTTCGCATGAAAAAAGCCCTGTTAGAGTTGGCAACTCTAACAGGGCTTTTTTCATGCGAAACCGACAGATTGCTAAAACGGCAACCCATTCACCACCTCATCCAAAAACCTGGAAAACAAATCAGGTTTCAAAGCGATGGTGAAAACAAACCCGAACACCGCTCCCCAAAAATGCGCCTCATGGTCAATGCGGCTCCCAGCCTCTTGTTTGGCGGAATAAGAAGAGTAAACGAGATACAATACCGCTGCCACAATGGCTGGAATTGGCAGAACACCAAACAGGTAGATTTTGTCCCAAGGCAATAGCAAGGCAAACGAGAACATGATGCCGGAGGTAGCACCCGATGCGCCTACACTGCTAAACGATTGGTTGTCTTTATGCTTGAAATAAGTCGGAATATCAGCGAAAACACCGGAAAGCAGGTACAGGGCTAGGAAGTTGATTCGCCCCATCACTGGCCCGAATAGCTCCACAAAAACCCCTTCGATGAAGGTACCAAAGCTCCACAACACGAACATGTTGATGGCCAAGTGCATCCAGCTTCCATGCAGGAAAACGGAGGTAATCCAGCGGTAATACTCCTTGTCACGGCTCTCTTCGTAGGGATAGTGCATGAATTTCAGGAACAAGTCCCGGTTACTGAAAGCCTGCCAAGAAATTAGGGCCGTAATGGCGATGATGACTAGGGTGACGGTGATTTGCATGTATTTGAGTTATTGGGTTATTGGGTTATTGAGTTATTGGTGAAACACGTAATTCCCCAATAACTCAATAACCCAATAACTCAAATTATTCATTATGATATGATTCCCCTCGCAAAATCGTCATGGCCCGGTAGAGTTGTTCCAAGAAAAACAACCGGACCATTTGGTGCGAGAAGGTCATTTTTGACAGTGAAAGTTTCTGGTCGGCACGTTGGTAAATCGCTTCCGAGAATCCAAAGGCACCACCTACAAGAAAGACGAGCTTTTTTGCACTCAGTTGAAGTTTTTGTTCCATAAAACTGGCGAACTCCACGGAAGTCAAGTGCTTGCCCCTTTCGTCGAGCAAAACTAACAAATCCTCTTTCTTGAGGCGGGAAATTACCAATTCGCCTTCTTTCAGCTTGAGTTGTTCGGCGGTGAGGCTACCCGCATTTTTTACATCGGGTAGCACGACCGACGCAAAAGGCAGGTAATGCACCAAGCGTTTTTCATAGACCGCCATGCCCTCGTCAAGGTAGGAAAAAGCGGTTTTGCCAATCACCCAGAGTTCCACTTTCATGCGACGGATTTAAGTTTTTTGAAAGCCTTGCCGAGGTGGGAAGTGATGTCGCCCGCCAGCAGCGCCTCCTGCTGGAGGTCGTTCATGGCCAAATCGCCAGCGAGTCCGTGCAGGTAAACGCCTAATTTGCAAGCATCAAGCGGTGAATAGCCTTGCGCCAGCAGGCCTGTGAGGATGCCTGTCAGCACGTCGCCACTGCCGCCCGTGGCCATGCCGGGGTTGCCGGTATTGTTGAAAAAGCAGTGGCCGTCAGGACAAGCGATGGCTGTATTTGCCCCTTTTAAAATAAGGTAAACACCAAGTTCCTGCGCTTTGCGAAGCTGCAAATCGTTGCGCTCGAAATCGTTTTCCGAAGGGCCAAACATGCGCTCGAACTCCCGCAGGTGCGGCGTCAAAATGCTCTCCTTCGGTAAAAATTGAAAAAAATCAGGATGCCCAGCCAGCAGGTTCAGTGCATCGGCGTCCAGCACGACGGGTGCTTTGCTCCGTTTCAAAATATCGGCGAGGGCCAAGGCAGTCATGTCGTTGGTGCCGATACCGCAGCCGATGCCGATGGCCTTGAATTTGCTAAGGTCTTCGTGCAATTCGGTGACGCCAAATTGGTGCCCGTCCACGCTGACCATCGCTTCGGGGATGGCGATTTGCAGGATTTCATAACCGCATTTTGGGGCATGGACAGTGAGCAGCCCCGCCCCACTCCGCAAACAGGCACGGGCAGCTAGGATGGCAGCACCTATTTTACCATAACTCCCCGCCACGATGAGTGCATGGCCAAAACTGCCTTTGTGGTCGAAACGGTGGCGCTGACGGAGCAACGGCTTAACTGTTTTTTCATCCATAATAAAAAAAGGCGAAGGCTCATTTTCAATGAAATCAGCATCCAGTCCAATGCTCCCAAACACCCAATCCCCCAGTCGCTGCTGGTTTTCGGGGAAGAAAAACGACCGTTTGGGCATTTCGAAGCTAAAAGTAAAATCGGCATGGATGGAGACGCCTTTGGTGGGTTGGTCGGCGAACATGCCCGAGGGGATGTCAACGGCTACCAGGGTTGCTTCCAGTTCATTTACCTTTTCGATAAAATCGGCCCAGTAGCCAGTCACCGGCTTGTTCAATCCTACGCCGAAAATAGCATCAATGATGATGCAACCTTGCGGGAAAGCTGGAAACTCGTCGTTTTCACAAACCGTGGACACAGGGTTCGTTTCCGTTAATTTCAACCGCTCCAGATTGGTTTCATTGTCGGCGGATTTCTTGCTGCCAATTTGCAGGACAATTGGGTCAACGACGTAAAAGTTTTTGGACAAAATACGGGCAATGGCAAGGCCGTCGCCACCGTTGTTGCCCGGCCCACAGAGTGCGACGATTCGTTTGTTGTGGTCAGGGAATTGCTCCACGAACCAATTGCAAAAAGCCTGGGCCGCCCGTTCCATCAGGGCAATGGATTTGATTCCTTCTTTTTGGATGGTGAGTGCATCCAATTTTCGGATTTGTTCGGCATTGAAAATTTTCATTTGAGCAATGTTAATCGGTGATTCTGGGGGGAAAGGTAGTTCACGGCAAAAACTTATGGGTCAAGTTTGTCCGATTTTTTGCCAAAACCGAACATTTGATAGACTTTAGCGGATGAAAATCACGCATGGTTTGTAACTTGTTCGTTGAGTTTCAGATTTTTGGTCAAAACCTTATTCAATATGCCCAATCGCTACCGAATACTTGTTGTCGCTTGCCTCACGCTTTTGCCTTTTTTATCGAAAGCCACCCATATTGTCGGTGGTGAAATGACCTACACTTGCCTTGGCAACGACCTTTACGAAATCAAATTCACGATTTTCAGGGATTGCTACAATGGCCAGCCGTGGTTCGACAACCCAGCATCCATTGGTATTTTTGATACAGAAAGCAATCTTTTGTTAGATGAGATTTTGATTCCACTAGATGAAACCTTGAACGACACACTGAACCCCGACCTTGGCAGTGAGTGCTTCGTAGCTCCCCCCGACGTTTGTGTACATACGACCACTTATACCACCACTCGGTCATTGCCTTACACGCCGACAGGGTATTACTTGGTGTATCAACGTTGTTGTCGAAACAATACCATCTCAAACCTGATTGCACCGGAGGATGTTGGCGCTACTTATAGCATTATCATTGGGCCGAAAGCATTGATTGAGTGCAACAGCAGCCCGGTTTTCAATAATTGGCCCCCACTATATTTATGTGTAAACCAGCCGTTTGCCATTGACCAATCTGCCGTTGACCCGGACGGCGATTCGCTGGTATATCGTCTTTGCGACCCGTTGACGGGTGCTACCCCAGCAATACCAATGCCCCAACCACCCAATGCCCCAACCTATGTTCCAGTACCCTGGTTGCCACCTTACAATGTCAATAACCAGATAGGTGGAACGCCAGTAATGGCCATTGACCCCGTCACAGGTTTGCTGACTGGCAAGCCCGATTTGATTGGCCAATTCGTGATTGGCATCTGCGTGGATGAATACAGAAACGGCATCATTATCGGCTCAAAAAGGCGGGACTATCAAGTAAATATTGGTGTCTGTGATATTGCCACAGCAGCATTTTTTTCGCCAGATATTTTGTGTAAAAGTTTCACGGTCAACACGCAAAACAACAGCGCCAGTGCCAACGATTTCATCTGGTTTTTCAATGACCCAAACAATCCGGGGGCAACCTCCAACTTACCCAACCCTACCTACACTTACAGTGATACCGGGCTTTATAATATCGTGCTGATTGCCGAGCCAGGAACGGTCTGCGCAGATACTTTTTCGGCAAGCGTAAATATTCTTCGCAATTCCTTGTTTGCCAATTTTAACATAGTCAGCGCTAATTGTGCAGACAGTTTGACCATTGACATTGTGGATTCTTCCATTGATACCATTTCAAATGTTTCAGGTTGGGAATGGGTGCTCACACAAGGAAGCAATACTTGGACGACGCAGGAAAAAAACCCCAGTTTCGTTTTGAACGAACCCGGCGATGCGTTGCTCAGGCTGATTGTTACTTCGGAAAATGGGTGCATGGATACTTTGGAGCAGGTTTTTCCAGTATTTTTCATCGAAGACCCCTTGCTCGATGACTCGACGGGAATCTGCATCGGCAATGGGAACGTGGAACTCAACCCGGATGGCGCCTTCCCAGGTGCCACCTACAGTTGGGCACCTCCCGACTTCCTCGACGACCCAACCAGCCCCAACCCCATCGCCAATCCAACCGTAACGACCACCTACACTGTTTCCATTGATGATGCAAATGGCTTTTGTCATGTTGAAAAGGATGTGACCATCATCGTTTCACCTTTCGTGACGGTCACGCCAGTTTTGGACACCATTTTCCAAGGCCAGTCTGTACCGATTTTGGCCAGTTTTGACCCAAGCTACACCTACAGTTGGTCCCCTGCCAACTGGCTGGACAATGCTGAAATCAACAACCCTGTCTCCACACCTGAGCAGGACGTGAGCTATATTTTGACGGTAACGGATGAAAATGGCTGCGTCGTGGAGCGCACGGTAGTCATCGTGGTGCAGACGCTTTGCGAAGAACCGTATGTTTTCATCCCCACTGGTTTCACCCCGAATGGTGATGGTAAAAATGACCAATTCCGTGTGATTGGGAACAACCTCGCCGAGGTTCATTTGGTGGTGTACAACCGCTGGGGCGAACCCGTTTTTGAGACAAACGACCCAAACGATGGCTGGGATGGCACTTTTAAAGGAAAGCTCCTGCCTCCCGATGCCTACGGTTTTTACGCCGAAGTGACCTGCGCAGGCGGTCTCAAATTCTTCAAAAAAGGGAATGTAACGCTGATTAGATAGTGAGCGGGTGAGAAAAGTGAGAGGGTGAGCGAGGCACATGCCCTGCTCACCCTCTCACTTTTCTCACTCTCTCACATCTCTCACTTTCTCACTCTCTAGACATTGAAACGGAAGTGCATGCAATCGCCATCGGCTACCACGTATTCCTTGCCTTCGACGCCCATTTTTCCGGCTTCTTTGATGGCGGCTTCTGAGCGGTATTTCACGTAATCATCGTATTTGATGACCTCGGCACGGATAAATCCTTTTTCAAAATCGGTGTGAATGACGCTAGCCGCCTTCGGCGCTTTCCAGCCACGGTGGATGGTCCAAGCACGTACCTCTTTTTCACCGACGGTGAAATAGGTGATAAGGTCGAGCAGTTTGTAGGTCGCATGAATCAGGCGGTTCACACCTGGTTCTTTCAGCCCGATCATTTCGAGGTATTCGTTGCGCTCCTCTTTCGTGTCCATCTGTGCAATCTCCGCTTCGATAGCTGCACTGATGAAAATGACCTCGGCGGGTTCGCCTTTCACCGCCTCCATAAAACGAGCGGTGTATTCATTGCCGGTATGCACACTGGCCTCGTCCACGTTGCAAACATAGAGGATGGGCTTTGCCGTCATCAACATCATGTCTTCCAGCAGTTCGAGGTCGTCGCCTTCGAGTTTCAGCGAACGGGCAGGCTTCCCCTCGTTCAAATGTGCCATGATGGCCTCCCCGACGGTTACGAAGTGAACATCCTGTTTCGCACCCGCTTTGGCTGACTTGCGCAAGCGGTCGAGGCGCTTCTCCACGGTGTCAATATCCTTCAAAATAAGCTCCGTGTCAATCACGTCCTTGTCCCGAACCGGGTCAACACCGCCGTCCACGTGAACAATATTATCATCGTGAAAACAGCGCACCACCTGCACGATGGCGTCACATTCCCGGATATTGGCCAAAAATTGGTTGCCCAAACCCTCGCCCTTGCTGGCGCCTTTTATCAAACCCGCAATGTCCACGATTTCAATGCTCGTGGGCAGCAATGCTTTTGGGTTCACGATTTCGAACAAAGTATCCAAGCGTGCGTCCGGCACGGTGATGATGCCCACGTTGGGGTCTTTGGTAGCAAACGGGTAGTTGGCCGCCAAGGCTTTCGCCGAGGTAAGTGCGTTGAAAAGCGTTGATTTACCAACGTTTGGGAGTCCGACGATGCCTGCTTTAAGCGCCATTATATTTTATTGTGGTCGCCCAATTTATTGGGCTGACCGATTAAGATACGGTCAGCCCAATAAATTGGGCGACCACAATTCTCAAAAACGGGCGCAAAGATAGGATTTGATACCAATTGATGAAACAGAACCTTGATTTGACATTTTTTTTGCTACTTCGCACAGCAAAAATCAACTTATGAAAAGCGAAAAATCGAACCTCGTCATCCTTTCCACCATCGTCGTTGCCGGTCTGGGCTATTTCGTGGACATCTACGACCTGCTGCTGTTCAGCATTATCCGGGTGGAAAGCCTCAAATCCATTGGCATCACCGACCTGACCGACTTGCAAAACATCGGGCTTTCCCTCCTCAACTGGCAGATGCTGGGTATGCTGCTAGGTGGCATCGGCTGGGGCATTTGGGGAGATAAAAAGGGCCGGCTTTCTGTGCTGTTTGGCTCCATCGTCCTGTACTCCATCGCCAATATCGCCAATGGTTTTGTGGAAAATGTCGGGCAATACAAAATCCTGCGATTCATTGCGGGCATTGGCCTCGCTGGGGAATTGGGCGCTGGCATCACCCTCGTCAGCGAAATCATGTCCAAGGAAAAACGAGGCTACGGCACGACCATCGTGGCCAGTGTCGGGATTTTGGGAGCGGTGGCCGCCTATTTTGTGAGCCAAGTTTGGGACTGGCGAACGGCTTATTTCGTGGGAGGTGGCTTGGGACTTGCCCTACTGGTACTGCGCATTTCTGTGTTTGAGTCGGGCATGTTCAACAGCGTTAGGGATAAAATGGTACAGCGGGGAAATTTCTTGCAATTGTTCCAAAACAAGGAGCGGTTTTCCAAATACATGCAGTGCATTTTGGTGGGTTTGCCGACTTGGTTCGTGGTGGGCATCCTCATCACTTTTGCCCCAGAATTCAGCAAAGCATTTGGCATGTCGGATGCCGTGACGACTGGCGGGGCGGCCATCATGTACTGCTACACGGGCCTCACGCTGGGCGATTTGGCCAGTGGCATCATGTCGCAATTGCTGAAAAGCCGAAAGAAAGCCCTGCTGTTTTTCCACCTTTTTTCAGCGGCCACCATCGTCTGGTACCTAACTTCTGGCGACATCAGCCAAAGCTTTTTTTACCTTAAAATCTTCTTGATTGGATTCGGCGTGGGCTACTGGGCCATCTTCGTGACCATCGCCGCCGAGAATTTCGGGACCAACTTGCGGGCCACCGTAACGACCACGGTACCAAATTTCGCAAGGGGCGCACTGGTGCTCATCACCCCATTTTTCAAAGCCATGAAAGCCGAGTTTGGGCAGATTGGCGGAGCTTACGCCGTTGGCGCTACTTGCATTGCTATCGCTTTGGCCGTGCTGTATTTCCTACCGGAAACTTACGGGAAGGACTTGGATTACGAAGAGGAATGACGTGGTCGCCCAATTTATTGGGCAGACCTTGGAATCGCACAATATTGTCTACCCAATAAATTGGGCGACCACAAACCATGGTGGCACCTTAAATCACGCCCAGTTCTTTCCCCACCTTCGTAAATGCCGCCACCGCTTTTTCCAAATGCGCCTGCTCGTGCGCTGCCGAGATTTGCACCCGAATCCTTGCTTTCCCCTTCGCAACCACTGGGAAGAAAAAGCCAATCACGTAAATACCTTCCTCCAACAGTTTTGAAGCAAAATTTTGCGCTAGCACCGCATCGTACAGCATGATAGGTACGATGGGGTGAACGCCAGGAATGATATCAAAACCCGCCTCCGTCATGGCTTTTCTAAAAAATTCGGTGTTGCTTTCCAGTTTGTCCCGCAGGTCGGTGGTCTCCGTCAGCATGTCCACCACGGCGATGGAAGCCCCGGCGATGCTCGGCGCCAGTGTGTTTGAAAACAAATACGGGCGGCTGCGCTGGCGCAACATCTCCACAATTTCCCGACGGGCAGCCGTGAAGCCGCCACTTGCTCCTCCGAGGGCTTTGCCGAAGGTGCCCGTGATGATGTCCACCCGGTCCATCATGCCCCGGTACTCGTGGGTACCCCGCCCCGTTTTACCCAAAAAGCCAGTGGCATGGCACTCGTCAATGGCCACCATGGCATCGTATTTATCCGCCAAATCGCAGATTTTATCGAGCTGCGCAATGGTGCCATCCATGCTGAAAGCACCGTCCGTGAAAATCATCCGGCGGCGGGCATCTTGGCAAGATTTCAGTTGCTCCTCCAAGTCGGCCATGTCGTTGTGTTTGTAGCGGAGTCGGTTTGCTTTGCACAAACGGATACCGTCAATGATGCTGGCATGGTTGAGTTCGTCGGAAATGACGGCATCCTCAGCACCGAGCAGCGGCTCGAACAGCCCGCCGTTGGCATCAAAGGCAGCGGCGTAGAGAATGGCGTCCTCTTGTCCAAGAAAGTCAGCGATTTTGCGCTCCAAGGTTTTGTGCAAATCTTGCGTTCCGCAAATGAAACGCACCGACGAAAGCCCGAATCCATGCGTGCGGATGGCTTCGTGAGCTGCCTCAATTACCTTTGGATGTGACGACAACCCGAGGTAATTGTTGGCACAAAAATTCAGCACTTCCAGCCCTTGGTCGGTCCTGATGACTGGGCCTTGAGGCGTGACAATGACCCGTTCTTTTTTGTAAAGCCCGTTGTCTTTTATTTCTTGGATTTCTTCTTGGAGTGAGGTTCTTACGTTCGTAAACATGGATTGAAAAGTTGAATTTTGAAACAGATGAAAGGTCGTTTACCGACTCAAATCAAAACCGAATATTTCTTCTGCAATTGAAAAATCATGTCTTTGGTCATGCTGGCAAGGTCAAATTTGGGTTGCCAATGCCAATCGTTTCTGGCTGGGCTGTCATCAATGCTTTCGGGCCAAGTTTCGGCTATTTTCTGACGAAAATCGGGGGCGTAATTCACCTCAAATTTGGAAAAATGGGTTTGGATGCTGGCCGCAATTTCCGAAGGAGAAAAACTCATCCCTGCCAAATTGTAACTGGTTCGTTCGTTGATATTTTCGGCTGGTGCATCCATCAATTCGAGGGTGGCTCGGATGGCATCGTCCATGTAAATCATGGGAAGCGCTGTATTTTCACTCAAAAAACAAGCGTAGTTTTCTTCCCGAACGGCGTAATGGTAAATATCCACCGCATAGTCCGTGGTGCCACCGCCGGGGTTGCTCTGCCAACCAATGACGCCGGGATAGCGCAGCGAACGTACATCAAGACCGAATTTTTGAAAATAATATTGGCTCCAAAGTTCACCGGATGCCTTGCTCATGCCATAAACGGTGGTTGGTTTCAGCACAGCATTTTGAGGTGTCATTTTGCGAGGAATATCTGCCCCAAAAACGGCGATAGAGCTAGGGAAAAAGACTTTGGAAACGCCTGTTTCACGGGCCACTTCAAACACGTTGAAAAGCCCGCCCATGTTGATGTCCCAAGTTTGAAGCGGGTTTTGTTCGCCTTTGGCAGAAAGGATGGCGGCAAGGTGGTAAATCTGAGTGATTCCGTGCCTACTCACTATTTCGGCGATGGTCGCTCGGTCGAGTACATTTAGCAGCTCAAATGGCCCTTCGTGGCCTTCCACCTGCCGAATGTCCGTGGCGATGACATTGGCTGTTCCAAATTTCTCCCGAAGTGCCTCTGTCAGCACCGACCCGATTTGGCCGTTTGCGCCGATGACGAGGATTTTTTCTTTGCTCATAGCGATTGCTTGGTTAGGTTTTGCGGGCGAAAGGTAGGTATTCTACCTTGAAGTTGAAGATGGAAAAATGGGGATGCTGTCCAGAAAATTCCAATCAGCGTTGATATAATCCATTTGACAGCAATAGTTGACGAGGCCATTGGTCAGCACAAGGTACTTCACCCGAAGCGGCATATTGTAGGCTGCAACTTGCCGGAGGGTAGCGTCGGTGATATTTATGTTTGGGGCCTTGCACTCAACTAATAAGTGTGGATTCATTTCCCAATCATAAGAAAGAATATCGCAACGTTTTGTCAACTCATTGACTTTCAGCATTTTCTCGGTGCGGATGCGGTTCTTCGGGTAATTTTTTTCTTCCATCAAATAAGCGAGAAACAATTGCCGAACAACTTCCTCCGGCGTTTGCACCAAATATTTTTTACGGATAGGGTCATAAATATATGCTAGTCCGTCCTGTTTGCGCAGCACCAATTTTGGTTGAAATTTCAGCAAATCAATTGCTACTTGCATGGTCGGTTTTTCCTTCGGAAAATAATTTACAAAAAAAATGGAGGGAGGCCATCTGGCTTCCCTCCATTTTTACTTATCAATATAGCATCATCGCAGGAGCGTCACATCGCCCTTTTTCGTGTACTTCTTCCCGCTGCCGCCGGTCACCTGGTAAACGGCCCGGTAGATGTACACATCTGAGGGGGCGTCCTTGTCCTTCTGCTTGCCGTCCCAGCCCGTGGGGCCG
>JBGSWN010000011.1:0-21270 GCA_041752395.1 Saprospiraceae bacterium
TTTGAATCACTTTAAAATCGAAAGCGTTATTTGAATGTTTGAGGTCATGGTAGCTTTTGATTTGTTCGATTTTAATTTCCCTCACTGTTTTTCCCTATAAAGAATAAGGTTGTTTTTTGGGTATCTGTGCGAAATAAAAACTGTTGTGGTTTAGCAGGTTTAGGGTGTTTAGTAGGTTTATTTCAATACCGTGCTAAGCCTGCTAAATTTTCTAAACCCGTTATTTCGGACTCGTCACTTACACTGGGTTTCTGCAATTGCATAAATTTCATATGCTGTAAAATTTGTGCGCGTGTGTGAATTGGTGTGTAAGATTTTTGCCATTGGCCATTGGCTATTAGCTGTTGGGTGTTAGTCTTATGCCTAAACCCTCTAACCCGCTTAAACTTTCTAAACTCATTATATCGCACACGTTTCTAAACTTATTTATTCTTTTAGGGTCTTTTTTGCCCCCTTTTTTATTGGAAATTCGGAATTGGCAAATTGGTATTATTGAAGCTAAATTCCAATTCATTCAATATCGCAATTTATCATTTTAACCCGGTATTTATTGGGGTGGCTGTTATAGACATAATATGCTTGTTGCAATAATTTGTCTGTGCATCGCCCCATAAATTGCCACAATTATTATTTATCATGTTATTCACGATCACTTTAGCTTTTAAAAAGCTAACCAATGCGATTTTTTTGCTTTTTGTAAAGCATGTTGTCTCGGTAATGAAGGACAACAAAGTTTATGACCAAGAGGCCGAACAAATTGGAATTGTGGACTTGGCCAACCAAGCATTTTCGGATGCGGTCACAGCTGCTGGTTCGGGCGACCGTACCAAAATCACCATCATGCACCAGAAACGGAAATTGTTGGAAGATGAAGTGACTGTACTTGCTAAGATGATGGAACTTCGCCGGATAGATGATATTACCTTCTACACGGCACCCGGTTTTGAAGTGCGAAAAAAGCCTACTCGCAACAACATGCCCTTGCCAAAACCAGTCATCAAGTTTCTGAAACAAGGAACTTTGTCTGGTACCCTGGACGGCGAAGTGGTTGAAATGCCGGATGGTGTTACACAATTGGCTATTCAACGGTCCAACGATGGAGGCATTGCGTGGCTCAATGGCAGCTATTCCGCTGGCAAGCGCTTCAGTGCAGCAGATTTGGAATCCCGCACTGCCTATCTTGTCCGGGTTTGTTTTCATGGTTCGAATCAACGAATGAGCGATTGGAGTGACCCGATGGGCTTGTTTGTACTGTGAAATGGCGGCGGTTGGCGTTTGGCTGTTAGCTGTTGGCTGCGGGTAAGCAGTTGATTGCTAACGGCCAACGGCCAACGGCAATAGCTAACAGCCAATAGCCAACCGCTGATTCTCCATATACCATTGAAAGGATTTCACCAATCCTTCCTTTATTTTTACACTGGGTTCATAGCCCAAGTAATTCATGGCCTTCGATATATCTGCCAGGCTATGTTTTACATCTCCCGCCCGTTCTGCGCCTAAGATGGGTTCCAAGGTGGAGCCGGAGATGATTTTCAGGTAGTTAAATAATTCCAGCAAGGTGGTCTGGTCACCCGTTGCTATATTATAGACTTCATTGGATGCATCTTTTCTTACGGAAAACATTGCCTTTATATTTGCTTGCACCGCATTGTCTACATACGTGAAATCCCGGCTGTGTGAGCCATCCCCATTGATGGTTGGTGGATTATTTTCCAAAATGGCTTTCATAAACAGTGGAATAACGGCGGCATAAGCGCCATTGGGGTCTTGTTTTGGGCCGAAAATATTGAAATATCGAAGGCCGATGAAATCTACTTCGTATATATCCGAAAAGACTTTGGCGTATAACTCGCTCACCAATTTGGTGACAGCATACGGGGACAAAGGTTTTCCGATGACGTCTTCCCGCTTGGGCAAATAAGGGCTGTCCCCATACGTAGAGGAGGAGGCAGCATAGACCAATTTTTTTACTTTAGCTTCCTTTGCAGCCATGAACATATTTAAGGTGCCACCAGTGTTCACTTCGTTGGTGGTAATTGGATCTTTTATGGAGCGGGGAACGGAACCAAGTGCTGCTTGGTGAGAGACGAAATCCATGCCGTCACAAGCTTGTTTACAGGTTTCAAAATCTCGAATATCGCCTTCGATGAATTCAAACTTGGAGTTGCCCTCAAATGCCTTGATATTGTGGTAATGTCCTGTTGCCAAATTGTCCAATACCCGTACTACTTCGACATTTTCGAGTTCCAGAAGTTTCTCCACCAGGTTGGAGCCGATGAATCCTGCTCCGCCGGTTACGAGGATTTTAGACATTAGACATTATAAATTTGGTAATTAGGAAATTGGTCATTTGGCATTGGTCATTGAGTGGCTAATTGCCAGCCGCAATTTTCTTCAATAACTCCCATTCATAGTGGATGATATTGCGTTCTTGTTTGCCGAATTCAATGCCAATTAGGTAGCAATCTTTGTTGGACTGGTATTTTTGGTAATATTGGCGCTGTTTGATTTGCCTAAGTGCATGGCCTGTGGGTTTTTCCACGGCTTTGAACTCAAAGATATATGCCTTGTCGTCCAATTTTAAGGTCATGTCCACGCTGCCATATTGGGTGGTGTCTTCGGGGATGGTCTCAAAGCCGAGACTGGCCAAATAGGCGTAGATCACACTGGCATAGTAGCCTTCGTAATCGGCTATCTTGTTGTTGGTGAAGTTTTGATAGGGTATCCCGGCAAAAAGCGAGACCAAGGTGTTCTTCAGGGCCTCCATATTGCCTGCTGTAAGTTGCTCGTACAATTGGCCTTGGTAGTGGCCTTTTTCCTGTTTTTGGGTGGTCAATACATCAATGAAAAAGTCATTGAGCGAATGCTGGATTTCCAAGTTAGGTACTTCGAGGCGGTATTTGATGCGGTTGGCATGGGTGTATTTCTCCTTGATGGTCAAATAGCCGGTCTGCCAAAGCAACGGTTCCAATTCAATATTATCCACGTCAAAACTGTCAAGGATAGCATCCGTTGCTTCGAAGTTTTCAATATCTGGAATGGAATAATTCTTTGAGCGGATGAGGTCAATTAGGAAAGATGGGTTGCCAGTGCTCCACCAATAATTCCTATAGTCGTGGCTATTTGATATAAATAGCAAAATATCGAATGGATTATAGACTCGCTCTCCAAAATAGTTGTAACCGTTGTACCATTCCTTTAGTCGGTCCATGTCAACGCCAGCTAAGAGTGTTTGAAACTCAGTCAGCAGGTTATCATGCGTGTACCCGCATATATTTCCATAATTGGGATTAAGGGTAATATCGTTCAAATTGTTCAACCCGCTGAACAGGTTGAGTTTTGAAAATTTGCTGACTCCTGTAAGAAATACCAATTGGATATTGCTGTCGTTGCCCTTTATCACGGAGTAAAACCCTTTCATTTCATCTCTTATCTCCCTTGCTGTTTCCTTATTGATGATATTATCCAATATAGGCTTGTCATATTCATCAATGAGAATAACGACGTTCTTCCCATATTTTTCCTTTGCCTGCCATATCAAATCACCAAAACATTCTTTGCTGCTCCTATGCCTTTCGCACTGAATGCCTAAATCTTTTTCAACCCGTTCCAAGGCATAGCGAATGGTCCGTTCCAACTCCTGCGCATTCTTGCTCAATCCCATTGAAAAGTCCAAATGGATGACGGGGTATTTCTCCTGAAAGTCCCATTGGTCTTCGATGTACAACCCTTTGAACAGTGCCTTGTTGCCTTCAAAAATTTCCTTGAGTGTGCTTAGAAAAAGACTTTTGCCAAAACGCCTCGGCCGGCTGAGGAAGTAATATTTGCCACTCGTTATCAAGCGATGGGCAATTTCCGTTTTGTCCACATATACATACCCACCCTCGATGATATGGCTCAAGGTCTGTATGCCGATGGGCAATTTTTTCATGGTTGGTTTAGTGTTCATGCAAACACCTTGGAACTGGTTTGGTGATAGACTAGGTACCATTTCACGAACTTCGCAATTCCCTCCCTTACCTTGGTTTTTGGTTGGTAGTCAAAATCACGCATCAGGTCTTCAACATCTGCATAAGTAGTCTCCACATCACCAGGCTGCATGGGCAGGTATTCCTTTTTGGCTTCGATGCCCAATTCATCCTCAATGGCGGTAATAAAATCCATCAAAGGCGTTGGTTCGCTATTACCGATATTGTATAATCGGAATGGGGCGGTGGGGGAATAGCGGGTTGCTGGTTCTTGGTTGCTGGTTTTTGGTTTAGGGGCAGTTGGTGGAGCGGCGAGAACTTTTACGATACCCTCTACGATATCATCTACGTAGGTAAAGTCTCGGGAAAGCTTGCCGTCGTTGAAGACTTTAATTGGCTGCCCTTCCAATATGGCCTTGGTAAACAGGGAATAAGCCATATCTGGCCTTCCCCAAGGGCCATAAACCGTGAAAAATCGAAGCCCGGTCATGGGAATATTGTACAGATGGCTGTAAGTGTGCGCCATCAATTCATTGCTTTTCTTCGTAGCGGCATAGAAAGATATGGGGGCGTCTGTGGTATCTTCCACTTTAAATGGAACGGTTTGGTTGTCGCCATAAACGCTGGAACTACTGGCAAATATCAAATGCTTGATATGATGATGGCGGGACGATTCCAGGATATTGAAAAATCCCACGATATTGCTCTGGATATAAGCTTCAGGGTGTTTGATACTATACCTTACGCCAGCCTGAGCCGCCAAATGGCATACGTTGTCAAATTTTTGGCTAAAAAAAAGCCGCTCTATATTGGCCGCATCTTCAATACCCAACTGTATAAAAGTATAATTGGGATGCTTGTTGCTCACCACAGGTTCATTATAGGCGATTTTCTGGCTTTCAATGCCAGCATCTTGCAAACGGTCCAATTTGAGTTTGACGTCGTAGTAGTTGTTGAGGTTGTCCAATCCGACCACTTCATGTCCATCTTGCACCAGCCGTTTTGCGAGGTGGAAGCCTATAAAGCCTGCGGAACCTGTGACGAGGATTTTCAATTACAGCTGTTTTTCATCCCGGAGGGATCAGTTCTATCGTGTAAGTGCATTTGTTGGAACAGGGCGCACTTGGTGGAACAGGTACTGAACACTAAACGGAACGGATCCTTACAGGATGAAAAAGTGTGTGCTACAAGGAACGCCCCATTTTCATCCTTCACCCCTCACCCCTCACCTCTCATCCAAAAGGGTGTGGGGCTAATTGTAACTTTGCCAATTCATGGATAGTGCCATGAAGGCCCACTGGCTTTGAGTTACGGATATCATGTACAATTTGAACCGCTGTAGCGGCATCGTCCAATCCGAAACCTTTTCCAGAAAGAATATCCTGATAGCTTACAGTATGTAAATCCGTGAAACCTTCGCTGAATTCAATTTCTTGACCATCCACGGTAATGGAACGGTAGGTGCGGGCATTTTTCGCTTTTATTTCGGCTGGCAAGGTATCAGCATTGATGCTCAAGAACCATTTAACATTGGCACGGTCAAGTGCTAGGTAACCAGATGCCCGGTCATGGGTATGTATATGGACGCTGTTTTCCTTGATGTCCCCAAACAACCAGGTCAGCATATCATAGAAGTGGACGCCAATATTGGTGGCAATGCCGCCAGATTTTGTTTTGTCCCCTTTCCAACTGGTATAATACCAATTGCCACGGGCGGTGATATAGGTCAGGTTGACCTCGTGGATATTATCACTTGGTGCTGCCTCCAATCTTTTTTTCAAAGCAAGTAGGGCAGGGTGGTGTCGCAATTGAAGAATGGTATAAATTTTCTTGCCAGTTTCTTCTTCAATATGCTTCAGGCCCTCTATGTTCCAAGGATTTAGCACCACCGGTTTTTCACAAATGACATCGGCTCCAATTCTTAAACCAAAGCGAATATGGGCATCATGCAGGTAATTGGGGGAACAAATAGCGACATAATCTATCTTGGTTCCAGTGCGGATTAATTTTTCAACATGACGGTCAAACCGTTCAAATTCTGTAAAAAAATTGGCTTGTGGAAAATAGCTGTCCAAAATTCCAACGGCATCATGTTTATCTAAGGCAGCCACCAAATTATTACCAGTTTCTTTTATGGCTTTCAAATGTCGAGGGGCAATGTAGCCAGCTGCCCCTATAAGCACAAAATTTTTGACTTCAGCCAATATCCTGTATTAAAGGCTCTATATGCTTCCCATCTATCATCCGATATAAAACCTGGCTGCCGGGACAAACAGCTTCCCCTTTTAAGTCAAAATTAAGCCGTTCACCATGGGCGCTCATCCAACCTATTTGACGGCCAGGGTTTCCCACGATTAAGGCATAGGCAGGCACATGCTTTGTCACTACCGCTCCTGCGCCTATAAAGGCATACGCTCCGATATTGTGGCCACAGACAATAGTGGCATTGGCACCGATGGTAGCGCCTTTCCCCACCAAAGTCTTTAAGTATTCGCCTTTGCGATTCACAGCACTGCGGGGATTGTTTACATTGGTGAAAACCATACTTGGGCCAAGAAATACATCATCTTCGCAAATGACCCCCTGATATATAGATACGTTGTTTTGCACCTTTACATTATCTCCTAAAATGACCCCATTCGCTACAAATACATTTTGCCCTAGATTACAATTTTTGCCTATGATTACACCGGGCATGATATGGCTAAAATGCCAGATACTGGTGTTCTCGCCGATTTTGGCACCTTCGTCAATGATGGCTGAGGGGTGGGTGTAGAAATTAGTCATTGGGAATTGGTCATTTTGGTCATTAGTCATTGGGTCATATACGGTAAGTTTTATACAGGGTTGGTTAACGTGGATTATCAACCAATTATCAACCTCCATCAACGAATCAAAAACATTGCGGTGCGGGGTGTAGATAAAGTGTGACAATGAACGCCTCACCAAATTCTTCCAATAGCACTTTTTTCCCTTTTTGCATCGCTTCTTGAAGAACCAAGGGAATGCCTCGGCCTAATTTGTCAATATATCGCAAATTGGTTAGGAAGCTTGCGATGACTGGATTCCTTGGATAGGAAGCACCCAATTTAAGTTTGTCTATGGTGATGGTATTGGGCAACCTGCCCGGACTGTTTACTTCTAGCCTGTTGTTGAAAAGGAACACCCTAATCTGAGAGCCTGCAATGGAATAATCTCGATGGACGCAGGCATTTGTAATGATTTCTCGCAGCGTTTTGTCGGAGAAGACTGGTTCTTGCTCCTCTCTCTTCGCTCCGACAATTTTAGAGGGCACTTTCAGGTTGTTCTTCACCACGGCCAGCGTAGTATCTATAACATAGTCAAGTGTCCCAAGAATTTCTTGACGGTCAATCAATTCATCTGTAATAGCTTCACCATTAAAATGCGCAAACATCACCCCTGATTGGAAAAGGTATTTGTTTGGGTTTAGGCTGAAACAAAGTGTACCTGCTACTGTCAGATTGCCGTCTTCGGTTAAAATATCTGCATTTTGTAAAAGCTTTTCCCGATGTTCCGGTGTTTCGGTCTCGAATTGAATGTCGAAAATATTGAAATATTGAGAAACCTTGGAATAGTTCAACATGTTTTCGCTGGTGCGTTCCACGCCCAATTTGTCGTAATGCAAAGCGCCACTGTGCTGAAAAAGTCGGAGTAATTCTGTTTGCGTAGCAACCCTGTTCGTTGAGCCAACCCTAATAAGGAACTGAAATTTATTGGTTTGGTAGGGTTTGTCCTTTCCTTTGGGCACTTCAATGAATAGTACGTTCTTTTCGTCAACCATAACCATAGCAGCCATGATGTCGAGTGCAGGTGTAATATTGTTTCTTGCAATATTTACAGCCCAGACCTCATCCACTTTGGAATTCAGGACACCCGATATTTGGCCATCATCCTCTACACCAATCAACAAACTACCACCTCCCGCATTCGCAAATGCGACCATTTCTTTAGCGACTGAGTCCGGTGATACACCTTCCCGTTTAAATTCTACTGCAAGGTTTTCTCCTTGAGCAATTAATTGTTTTATTTTTTCAGCTGAAATCAATGGTTAAAATAGGCTAAAACGGAAGCAGCTATATAGTCAAGCATACTATCATCCATCTCGGTGTGAATGGGCAATGATATTACGGTATCGCAAAGCAATTCGGTGATGGGTAGTGTTGTTTTTCCTTCCCAATATGGTGCAAATGCCGCTTGCTTGTACAAGGGTACTGGATAGTATATCATGGATGGTATACCCCTTTCCGAAAGGTACGCTATCAATCCTTCACGTTTATCTGCCGGAACTTTAAGGGTATATTGATGAAATACATGGGTGGAATGATGCGACCTGACCGGAGTTATTATTTCATGAATATGTTTAAATGCACGGTCGTAATAAGCGGCCACATTTTGCCTTGCTGTGCAATATTCGTCCAAGTATCTTAGCTTAATATTCAAGATGGCAGCCTGTATGGAATCCAAACGGGAATTAACACCCAATACTTCATGGTAGTATTTTTTCCGCTGACCGTGGTTGGCAATAATTCGGAGTTTTTCAGCCAAATTATCGTCGTTGGTCATGATTGCCCCCCCGTCACCGTAGCAACCTAGGTTTTTTGATGGAAAAAACGAGGTGGTGCCGATATGTGCAATGGTGCCAGACTTTCGTTTTTCGCCATTCTTAAATATAAAGTCAGCACCGATGGCTTGTGCATTGTCTTCTATCACATAAAGGCCATGCTGGTCCGCAAGCTCCATAATAGCTTCCATATCTGCGCACTGTCCGAAAAGGTGAACTGGTACTATGGCCTTGGTCTTCGGTGTAATTGCCTGTGCTATAATTTCAGTGGTAATATTGAAACTTTTAGGATCAACGTCAACCATGATGGGGTTGAGTTGCAATAGCCCAATCACCTCTGCGGTGGCTACGTAGGTGAAGGTAGGCACGATCACCTCATCTCCGGGCTCCAAACCTAGCGACATCAAAGCAATTTGGAGTGCATCAGTACCATTGGCGCATGGGATAACATGCTTGACGTCTAAGTATTCCTCTAATGCAGTTTGAAATGCCTTGACTTGTGGGCCATTGATGAATTGGGTCGAGGCAATGCAATCGAGCACGGCGGCATCAATTTCGTCCTTGATACGGAGGTACTGATTTTTTAGGTCAACCATTTGGATGTTGGTCGGCTGTTGGCTGTTGGCTATTAGCTGTTGGCTTTGCTCTGTCGTCTGTTGGCTGATTGTTATTATTTCGTTTTTCATGCGGTTCCTATGTCCTTTTTTCATCCCAAAGGGAGCTGTTCCGTCTTGCTTACACATTAGATGGAACGGATCCTTACAGGATGAAAAAGTGTGTGCTACAATGAAGGCCCACTTTTTCATCCCGTAGGGATCTGTTCCACCACAACGGCTCCCCCGTTCCAACACGACGGGCCTTTCTCATCCCTTCCGAATCTCGGCTCAACGTCTGGTGGCCATTTCTCACAAAAATCAATGTTCAAAAACTTCCATTCGGGATTGAAACTGTTGATTAATGCTTCTTTTTTCTCTCTCGTCCAAGACTTTATCTCTTTTTCCCGACCGATGGAATTCCAAACATATTTATCCCATTCATAGTAAACTAGGTAGTAGCAAAAATACCGTCCCGTAAAAGATTTTGGATTGCCCCTGTTGACATAGTGTTCTTTAAGTCGGGTAACCAAGTCGCCTGTCCTACCAACATAGAGGGTCTTTTTGTTGTAATTCGTAAGGATGTAAACCCAGAAATTGTAAGTTCTGCTCATTTGTAACCCTCGTGATGGAACAGTTCCCTACGGGATGAAAAAGCCCGTTGTGATGGAACGGATCCCTTCGGGATGAAAAGGCCCGTCGTGGTGGAAGGGATTCCTTTGGGATGAAAAAAAGCACCGTTCAAATAATCATCCCAGCAGCAACCGTCTCATTGCTGCCTTCATCCACCAATAAAACACTACCCGTATTACGGTTTTTGCTATAAGCATCTACAAACAATGGCTTTGTGGTGCGGATACTGATGCGTGCTATATCGTTCATTCTTATAACCTTGTCGTCAAGGTTTCGGTGCAAGGTATTCACGTCCATTTTATATTGCACTTCTTGTACAATACAGCGGGCAGTCTGGGTGGTGTGGCGTATTTCGTATTTACCCCGCAGTTGCAGCGGCTTTTCATTAAACCAGCATATTCTCAAGTCTATATCTTGCGATATAGCTGGTTTATTATTTTCTCTTACAATCATATCTCCCCTGCTAATGTCTATGTCATCTTTCAAAAGCAAAGTGACTGACATTGGTGGAAATGCTTCAGGGATTTCACCATCGGCGGTGTCAATTTTTTCGATTGTGGTGGTGAATCCAGATGGAAGCACCATGACTGTATCACCCTTTTTTAATATGCCACCTGCCACCCTTCCTGCATATCCCCTATAATCATGAAAATTATCGGAATAGGGCCGGATAACATATTGCACCGGAAACCGGGTGTCAATAAAATTATGGTCACTGCCGATATGGACATTTTCCAAGTAATAGAGTAGGGTAGCGCCTTCGTACCAAGACATATTGGTGGAGCGGTCCACAACGTTGTCGCCTTTCAACGCTGAAATAGGGATAAAAGAAACATCCTGTACCACCAATTTCGAAGCAAATTGCTCAAATTCTTGGCGTATATTATCAAAGACTTCTTGGGAATAATCCACCAAGTCCATTTTATTGATACAAATGACTAAATGAGGTATTTGCAGCAAGGAGGAAATGATGGCATGTCGGCGGGTTTGTTCCACGATTCCTTGCCGGGCATCCACCAAAATGAGTGCGACATTGGCGGTGGAAGAACCCGTGACCATGTTCCGGGTATATTGGATATGGCCAGGCGTATCGGCAATGATAAATTTTCGTTTTGGGGTAGAAAAATAGCGATAGGCTACATCTATGGTAATACCTTGTTCCCGTTCGGCCTTTAGCCCATCGGTCAAAAGTGCAAAATTCACCCCTTCTTCCCCCCGCTTTTCGGATGCAGCTTTAATGGCGTCGTATTGGTCCTCAAAAATGGATTTGCTATCGTACAACAAGCGGCCAATTAGTGTACTCTTTCCGTCATCAACGGAGCCTGCGGTGGAGAACCTTAGTAATTCTGTATTCATGTTGGAGTGCAGCTAACAGCTAAAAGCAAATAGCCAATAGCTTAAAAATATCCATCCTTTTTACGGTCTTCCATCGCAGTATCTGAGCGCTTGTCATCGGTGCGACCACCCCGTTCCGTCATGCGGCTGGTAGCTACTTCTTCAATAATTTCCTCGATGTTAGCGGCCGTTGATTCCCAAACACCAGTGCAGGTAACGTCGCCAATCGTCCTGCAGCGAACGGTCATTTCGACTGAGATTTCATTTGGCTTTTTTGGGATAAAATCCGATTCCGCCAAAAGAATACCATCCCGTTTGAACACTTTCCGCTGGTGGGCAAAATAGAGGCTGGGCAATGGCACTTTTTCCGCTGCCAGGTATTGCCAAACATCCAGTTCTGTCCAGTTGCTAATGGGGAAAACCCGGAAATGCTCGCCAATGTGTTTTTTTGCATTGAACAGGTTCCAAAGTTCTGGTCGTTGATTCTTTGGGTCCCATTGGCCGAACTCGTCCCGGTGACTAAAAAAGCGCTCTTTTGCACGGGCTTTTTCCTCGTCTCGCCTAGCTCCACCGATGGCGGCGTCAAACTTACCGTTTTCAAGGGATTCCAATAATACCGCCGTTTGGAGGAAATTTCGGCTGGCGTTATAGCCCTTTTCTTCTGTTACTTTTCCTTCGTTAATTGCCTCCTGAACTGACCCGACCAACAGCCGACAACCCAATTCTTTTACCCAAAAATCCCTGTATTCAATGGTTTCGGGGAAGTTGTGCCCAGTATCAATATGCAGTAGCGCAAATGGCATTTTAGCTGGGTAAAACGCTTTTTTGGCCAAGTAAGAAACAATGATGGAGTCTTTTCCGCCGGAGAAAAGTAGCACTGGATTGCTGAACTGTGCCGCCACTTCCCGAAGGATGAAAATGGACTCGGCTTCTAATTCTTTTAGGTGGTTTAAGCGGTAATTCACAGACTAATTCGTGGCTTTAGGAAGTAAAAAGCTCTGTCAACTGAAGCTAAAACCGATGTCTCACTGGTATTCAAAATTAAATCTGGCGAAATAGGAGATTCAAATGGAGAATCAATGCCTGTAAAATCCTTGATTTCTCCGTTGCGGGCTTTTTTATACAAACCCTTTACGTCTCTCTCTTCGCAAATGGCGAGCGGGGCATCCACAAACACTTCGATAAAATCGTCAGTCCCAATGATTTGTTTTGCATACGCCCTTATATCTGCCGTTGGGCTCACGAATGCGCAAATGGTGATGATGCCACTATTTGCATATAATTTTGCAATTTCGGCAATTCGGCGGATATTTTCCTTCCGGTCTTCCAAGCTGAAACCAAGGTTATTGTTGATGCCAGAGCGGATATTGTCACCATCCAGTACCTGTGCGAAAAAGCCATGCTCCAGCAGTTTCCGCTCCAACAACCCGGCGATGGTGCTTTTTCCAGAACCGGAAAGCCCTGTCATCCAAATCACCCTGCTTTTTTGCTTTAGGAAAGCCTCCCGTTCGGTGCGAGAAAGCAACTGCTCAAAAACCGGATGAATATTAGCTTGGCCTGCCATTTTTAAGTTTCAATTCTCCATTTTAAAAATGGCTTCGCCGCTCATAGGTCGCAATGGCCCCTATCAGAAAAAAATAAACCCAACTTGAGCACCGACCAAAAGGGCTGGTGCTGAAACAATACTAACATCTTCTGTTGTCGCAGCTTTAAATTTAAAAGCTTGACTTTCAATCGTTTATATCAAATCTTACGCAAAAGCGCAATGTCAACGGTCATTCTGAGTGAGTAGCCGATGCTTTCTAATTCGACTACCAAATGCTTTTTGCCTTGGCGCTCTACCATTCTGCCTTTTAGGCCGGTTAGCTTGCCGCCGATGACTTCTACCTCGTCACCTTCTTTGAAACTGCCAGGTTCTGCCACAACATCCTCGCCTTCTCCGACAATTCTTTTCAAAAGGTCTATCTGCTCCTCAGGAATCGAGTAAAGATTCTTTGCAAAACGGATAAACTTGGCCACGTTTTCGGTCTCCAACACCGGCACGTATTCACTTTTGGTGATTTTTACGAAGATATAGCAGCTAATGAGTGGAATATCGTGGTGCTTAATCTTCCGAGTATAACGCCTAGTCACTTTTTGCAGTGGCAAATAGCTTTCAATCTCCTTGTTGGTCAGTAGCCTTTGCACGACCTTTTCGCTTTTTGAGCGAGTATAAACAGCGAACCAACGTGCTTCCGACTCGTGGAGGTGGCTTACTGTTGCTTGAATGGCTGTTTGTTTTGCTTGCGCCATAACTTATAGCCGCCAGTAAGTCATTCCCTCCGCTTTCACTTTTTCAGGGTCGAGAATGGCTTTTAAATCCATGAGTATTGGGTTGTCCTTCATCAAAGTTTTGAAAGTTGAATACTCCAATGCTTTATATTCTTCATGGTTCACAGCAAGGATTACAGCATCGTAATCGTTGGAAGGCTTGTCCATCAAAGTCAGCCCGTATTCATGGGCAAATTCGTTAGGCGAAGCGAAAGGGTCAACCATGTGTACATTGATGGAGAACTGCATGAGTTCACGCACCAAATCGGCCACTTTTGAGTTACGGATGTCCGATACGTTTTCTTTAAAGGTGACGCCCATGACCAGAACCTTGGCCTCCGTTGGGTTTTTGCGAAGCTTTATAAGTTTTTGAACCAGCCTTTTTGCGATGAATCCAGGCATTCCGTCATTAATGCGGCGCCCGCTGAGGATTACCTGTGGCTCGTAGCCAAGTTGGCGTGCCTTGTGAACAAGATAATAAGGGTCAACGCCAATGCAGTGGCCACCTACTAATCCCGGAACGAACTTCAGGAAATTCCACTTGGTACCAGCAGCTTCGAGCACTGCTTTGGTGTCAATGCCCATCATGTCGAAAATAATGGACAGCTCGTTCATCAAAGAAATATTGATGTCACGCTGCGTGTTTTCGATTACTTTGGCGGCTTCTGCTACTTTGATGGTGGCGGCTTTGTAAACACCAGCTTCAATGACAGCGTCATAAACTTTGGCAATTTCTTCTAATGATTCAGCGTCGTTGCCAGATACAATTTTTAGAATTTTCTCAACTGTATGTTCTTTGTCTCCCGGGTTGATGCGTTCAGGAGAATAGCCCAGTTTATAATCCTTGCCCAGCTTTAGGCCAGATAGTTCTTCCAAAATAGGGACACAATCATCCTCCGTGCAGCCAGGATAAACCGTGGATTCGTAAACCACATAATCCCCTTTTTTCAGGACTTGCCCTACGGTTTTTGAAGCACTTAACACAGGTTTTAAGTCGGGCACATTCGCACTATCAACGGGTGTAGGAACAGCGACCACGAAGAAATGAGCATCTTTCAAATCCTCTAATTTAGAGGTGAAGTAAATGTCCTTGTTTTCAAAAGCTTCGGATTCAAGTTCTTTTGAAGGGTCAACGCCATTCCGCATCATCTCTACCCTGGCTTCATTGATGTCGAAGCCAATGACGCTGAATTTCTTGGCAAAGACCAAAGCTAGCGGAAGGCCGACATAGCCTAAACCGATGACTGCTATTTTTTTCTCCTTTTTTACAATTTCGTTGTACATGCTGTTCCTGATAGCTATTTTTTAAAAAAACGTTTTCCTTATCTGATTTGTACCTATTCTTTCGACCAAAGCAACAGGGACTCAGTGTAAAAATTTGATTCTAGCCGAAGACCGAGGTCAAACTCTGCCCTTCCATAAATCAGGTATCTAATTTTTCGCTTGATTAGTTCTTCTACCCGCTCAACCATTTTTAGCAAAAAGCTTTTATCAATATCGCCAATAAAAACCAAGTCAATGATGGGGCTATCGTTGCCCTTGGCAAACTCACCCACTAAGAATACTTGCTCAACATCGCCCAACCGCTCGATGACAGTCAACACGATTTGATCAAGCCCAATGGTTTTCAGTAGAATATTGTGGATTTCACCGAAGAGTGGATGAGTCGTGTTCGCCCGAAACATTTTTTTGTTGCCTTCCAAAAAGGAAGAAAGCATTCCAGCTTCTTCTAAGCGGTTCAATTCAAGTCGGATGGCATTGGTGGATTCCCCAAACTCGCTCTCCAAGCTGCGAAGGTACGCAGTCATGTTACTGTTCAAAAAAAACTTGAGCAACAGCTTGATTCGAGTTTTCGACGAGATTAAAGTCTCTAGCATTGGGTATAGTATGAGTAGATTTCTTACTCGAAATCATACCAATTCGGGGCAAAAATAGGTAGGTTTTTCTAAAAAACAAGTTTTTTGCTATAAAACCCTGACGTCTTCAAATAAAGCTGTATTTTTTTTGAGTAAAGAAAGCAATACACTTCAGTTTTAAAAATTAGTTTAAAAAAGAAAAAATATCCCCACGAAATTTTTCGCTTAATTATGCACTTCAGTTTTACTAGTTTCCCAATTCTTGTTTGGCTGTATCCGATTTTGGTACCAATGCGGCACGGTCTTGACAAAGTGACAAGACGTATTTGTCATTTCCGTTTCGGTAACTCGGCGCTATTTTGCCTATTGTTAGAATGCAATCTTGGTACTTCTGCAAACGAAATTGCGCATTCCCGAGGCTCGTTAGTGCAAAATAATTGCCTGGGTTCATTTCAAGGGCCTTCTTAAGGTTGTCCTCTGCTTTTTGGTAATCTCCAAGGATGATGTACATATTGCCTTTGTGGATATAGCCAGTTGGTATTTTATCATAAATAGCCAAGGAGGCATCAATTTCTTTGATGGCTTTTGAGGCGTATTGCCGTGCCGCATTGGGGTCTTTTTCCTGTGCTTCAACTGCCATCCTAGCCAAGGAACCGCCATTGTTCTTTCGAAGCCGTGCATTGTTCGGTGCCAATTTGGCATCATGTTCAAATAATTCAAATCGGTCCTTCCAAATGGGAAGATGACTTTCTATTTTTAGGATTGAAAGTGCAGCTATCAAGGATGTGATGGCTACCACTGGGAAATTGTTTTTGAAAAAATTGGCAGTGCCAGAACCTACTTCGCCACTTGTTTTCTTTATCAACAGAGAAAGTGCCCAGGCAATAACCAGGCAAATGCCCAAAACAGGGGTGAAAAGGAATCGGTCATTGTAAATACTAACGTTAGTTATCACAATGCTTGTGAAAATAGAGACTGTGATGAAATAGTGCAAAATACCGTAACTGTAGAGTTTCTTTTTTGAGAAACCATGGAACATTGCGGCAACTAAACCAATATTCCCAAGCAGTGCGAGGTAAACTTTCCAATCACCCCAGTTCACGTTAGGTATGGTGCTTAAAGAGTAATCACTCAGCAGTGGGTGCGGGAAAATGGTCATGAGGAGGTATTTCCCAAGTACAAGTATGCCAGAAGCAGTGCGTTCGCCAATTCCGTTGCAGGCTAGCAGGGAATTGTCCAGCTCCGTCAATTCAACCGCATCACCCACGATTTTAGACCAGAAATACAAGTAAATCAATGTCACTCCGATGAATGGCAGGGTCGTTAGCAATATTTTTTTCACTTTGATGTCCCTAAAAAACCAAAGCATGAATGGTATCAGGGCAATGGTTGTGAGCACTTCTTCTTTTGAAAGGAGCCCAATGATGAAGAAAAACAGGGAAGAAACAAGTGAAAATATTTTCCTTTTATCAATGTACGATAAAAGCAGCCAAGCTGCGATCGTGAAATTTAGGTAGCCTAGCATCGTGTCCCTACTTTTGATATTGGCTACAACCTCAATGTGAATAGGGTGTAGCACAAATAACAAAGTGGCAATTATCGGTACTGCCGGGTGAAACTTGTACAGTAATTTCGACAAGAAAAGAAAGGTGAAAAAGCCGATAAGGCCATAGAAAAGCAGGTTGAAAATATGGTTTACTTTTGGGTTAAGCCCCCAAATGGCGTGCTCAAGGGCCAATGTGGAAAGTGGTATTGGCCGATAGGCATGTGCTTTTAATGATTCATCGTAACCTTGAAAATAGCTTGTTGTCCAGATTTTCCCAAGGCCACCTAGCCCTTCCTGAACGTATTTGTTTTCTTTGACGACAGCATCATCGTCGTACACAAAATCATAATTGAAGCTGGGACTGTAAACCAACATTGCCAAGACAGCCATTGCACCCGCCAATAATAGCTTGGTCCGATGGTCGAACAAATCAGGGATAGCTATTAGGGATTCTTTTTTTGCAATCAGCTTTGTAGGCTTTGCTTGTGCTTGAATTTTACGCTTCGACATTGCTTTCTGCTTAAAAAATTTATTGAAAATTGCCTTGATCCGCCTCACTTTTGGACGAATGCTTTTACCGCTCTTGCGACATTTTGGCCATCCATGGCTGCGGAAATGATACCTCCTGCATAGCCCGCTCCTTCGCCGGCGGGGAACAGTCCCTCCACTTCTACGTGCATGTAAGTTGCTTTGTTTCTTGGAATTTTGACAGGGGAACTGGTTCTGCTTTCCGTGGCAATGACATTTGCTTCTCCGGTAAAATAGCCTCGCATTTTTCTTCCAAATTCCGTCATTCCTCTTTTGAGTTTTTCATAAATAAATGGGGGTAACAGCTCATGCAATGGTGCTTCGAAAAGTCCTGGGATATAGGAGCTACCGGATAGGTTTTTCGATGTTTTTCCTGAAACAAAATCGGTCATGCGTTGTGCAGGGGCTTTTTGGCTGCCATCTCCGGAGTTAAACATGGTGCGTTCAACTGATTTTTGAAATTCCAACGAAGTGAAAACACCATGCTTTTCAAAAGCTTTCAAATCCTCATTTTCAATTTGAACCACCGTACCAGAGTTGGCATACGCCGAATCCCGCCGAGACATGGACATGCCGTTCACCACAATTTCACCAGGAGCAGTAGCAGCAGGGACTACCAAACCTCCCGGGCACATGCAAAAGGAAAAAACACCTCTTTGCCCTACTTGACAAGCCAACCTGTAACTTGATGCAGGCAGATGCTCGTCCCGTTCTTCTTGCCCGTACTGGATTTTATCAATTAAGGACTGTGGGTGCTCCACACGCACTCCCAAAGCAAAAGGTTTTGATTCGATATAAATATTCCTTTTGTGAAGAAGTGCGTAAATGTCACGGGCTGAATGGCCTGTGGCAAGAATAACCGCTGAGGCTCGATGCTCCAAATTTTCGTTGACGACGATTCCTTTAAGTTGATTGTTTTCAAGGATGAAATCCGTTACCAGCGAATCAAAATGAACCTCGCCTCCGAAATGCTGAATGGTTTCACGGATGTTCGAGACAATCTGTGGAAGCTTGTTGGAACCAATATGAGGATGGGCCTCTACCAAAATGTCTGGATTTGCCCCGTGTTCCACAAAAAGTTTAAGTGCTTTGAAAATGTCGCCTCGTTTATGCGATCGGGTATAAAGCTTCCCATCAGAATAGGTCCCCGCACCACCTTCTCCGAAGCAGTAATTTGAATTGGGGTCCACTATCCCAAATTGTTGGATGGCCCGGAGGTCCCTTCGCCTAGCCCTCACGTCTTTTCCTCGGTCAAAAACGATTGGTTTCAAGCCCAATTCAATCAATTCCAATGCTGCAAAATAGCCTGTCGGCCCAGCACCCACAATGATAACTGACGTTGCCCCTGAAACATTCTTCAAATTGTCGAGCAGTGCTGCTTCAGGTGCATGTTTTTCCCCAACAAAAACTTCCAGTTTCAGCTGAACTAGCGGTTGGCTGCCTCTCGCATCTATTGATTTGCGAAGGAGAACTATTTCATCAATGGCGGACGGGCTTAGCTGGCAGACTTCGGCAGCCCTTTTGAGAAGGGCTTGTTCGTTCTCTGCCTCGGCAGGTAAAAGTTTGATTTCGATGGTTTGACGCATGGTGCGCCAAAGGTGAGGAGATATTGCGGAAATGAAAAATACTTATTTGGCGGTATCAATTTTTAACTTCCTCAAGCACCAAAGTTTTTTTGTCTTTAATGGCGTAGTTTTCGGGAATAAATATTCGTGTCTCAACATTTTCGATGCTTTCGGCACCAGTTTTTGTCCTCAAATCAGCCCTTTTCATGTCGTGGCTAAATAGTTTGAGTATCCCTGAAATTGCGGTATCAATTTCTATCAAATACCGTTGGTCTTTTTCGATAAAATGTTTCAAAATGGAAGCGGAGCTGTTGTAAAGCTGGATTTTGGTTTCCACCAAAATACTGTTCCCTGCCCAAGGCACTAACGTGTATTCCCCATAAAGTTCTAGCTGGACGGTGGTTATCGAATTCAAATCAAATGTCTGGTGAATGGTCTTTTCTAGCTGCGCAAAGCAGCTAAATGAACCAAAGAGCATCAAAAAAATTACTGCGAAATGTTTGTATTTCATTGAAAGTCAATTAATTGTGTTCGTTGAAAACTACTTCCCCAATAAAAAAGGGTACAACGCCCTAAAAACGCTGTACCCTTATTTTTGTTTTATTCAGTATTTAGAATGATGAGCCTGTATGCTCGTTTAATCCAATGGATTCAACATTTCTTGTTGTGATGGAAATATTTTCAGGTGCAAATACCTCGAAAGAAATCTGCTCACCTAGCAATTGGCCATTTCCCAGTTTTATTTGGCGTTCAAGCCCAGGAGCTACGATGCTGTTTACGCCATTTTCGTCCTTTGTATTCAAATTATAACGTCCAGCAGTAACAAGAGATTTGAGCATAGTTTCACTGCCATTTTGCAGGGTGATGGTCATCTGGATCCGCATTTGTGGCTCTTTCCACGTAGTAATTTTCACGTCACCAGCCAAATCTAGGAAGATAGCGGACAGCCCGCTAAGATTGAAGGATTTGACAAGCGTTTTTTCTGCATGTTGCGCCTTGCTGGGTGCAACTGTAAGTAAGAGTGGTAATAACAGGAAAGACATTCTGGTTTTCATAAGACCTCCTTTATTTTATTGGGTAAAAGTAATGAAAATAAAAATGAAAATCAAGTAAAATTTAATTTTTTCAACCAGTCTGTTCAGTTTGTGTAAGTCCTTGTCCAATCTAAGTGAAAAAACCTGTTCAAAACAGAATAATGTTTTTCACTAGGACTTTGTTCATAGATAATGACGCAATTCCCAGCTTTTTGGTTGGGTCAAAAACAAAAAAGCCCCTGAACGTGATGTTCAGGAGCTCGGTTTGATTTTTGTTCAACATTTTCAACTTTAACTTCAAATTCTAACACTGATCCCAAGATTGGCGATGGAGATGCCATATCCAATTTCGCCGTAAACATTTAGTCTTTTGGCAACTTTAAGCGTAGCTCCCATAAATGCAGAATAGGTGATTTTCCCTTTTTTCTCATTTGGGTTATATGGTGTCGGAGCATCAGCTGCCCTTATCACCAGCGCTTTTGTGCTGTTGTTGTATTCAGTTACATCGGCGTGGTGGTAGCCAATCATAGTACCTCCATAGCCTTGAATTCTGTCAGAAAATTCTCTTTTAAACTCAGTACGTAGGCCAAAAACTTTCGTTTTGTTTGTGATGTAAGAATCAATCCCATCATTAAAAACATTTGGTTTGGCAGTTGTGGAAGAATAGCCAAAGAATGCGCCCAAGCTGAAATTCTTTGAAACGTCCACCCCAAATCTGACCGAAAGTGGTAAAATTTTAGCGCCTTCGCCTGCTTTGTAATAGGTAGGGAATAACCCTATTCCTGTACTGATAGTGAACCTACTGGGAGTTGCGGAGGATTGTGCGTAAATGGTGGAAGTGTTTGACATTGCCCCACAGAGAAGGAGGGCTGCTAGAAGCCTTTTCATAGTTTAAGTTTTTGTAAAAAAGATGGTGGATATTACATAAAGGAGGGAATTTTACCTTAGGCAAGGTTCGTGCCATATTTAATAGATGGCATGTGTCAACTCAAAATTAAGATTAGAAATGCCATTAAAAAAAATCCTTTTTAAGAATAAAATAATTTAAAATTGAATTTTTTAGTACAATGAATTGTAACAGATATTTTTTTAGTTTTTTTCAGTAATTAAAAAAAGGCACGGATGGTAATATCCGTGCCTTTTTTATTTTCCTTATTTCTGATACAAATAACTATGTCTCATCATCGCAGGAGCGTCACATCGCCCTTTTTCGTGTACTTCTTCCCGCTGCCGCCGGTCACCTGGTAAACGGCCCGGTAGATGTACACATCTGAGGGGGCGTCCTTGTCCTTCTGCTTGCCGTCCCAGCCCGTGGGGCCG
>JBGSWN010000012.1:0-2951 GCA_041752395.1 Saprospiraceae bacterium
CTACCATCAGGGCAAGGGTCAGTCGGCTGGTAAGGAAGTCGCTATCCTTTTCCAAATTAGACAAGTGGCACAACTTGGCGATTGGTTGGTTCTTTTGGCAATTCAACCTGGAGCGGCAGCATTACATTTGATACACCGCCCAAAGAAATACGTAAAAGTGGAAATGCAGAAACTGATGAATTAAATTTCCTATGTGAGCTTGCGACAAAATGGGTAATCAAAAATGAAAATCCGATTTTACTTGAAAAACCGAATTATAAAATATGAATAAAAACTACCGCCAACAATGGCTAAAACGTTCATAGCCAGCAAAAGCTGGCTACGCCGTTTAGCCGGGACGTTCCCCGCTCTCGCAAGCTCAACGCAGCGTAACTTGTGAGGTCCCCTATTCATCACCCCTCCACCTTCAGCCCAGCAACCACCCGCATCCGCTGCACCTGCACCGATTCCTCGCCGTACAATTGGATGAAGATGGGCAGCATCCAGCGGGTATCCCGCACGTATTCTGCTGTCTTTTCCATCGTGAATTCGCCCTCGAAAAAGTCCTCGTACTTGGCGTTGAACAGTTCGACCTTTTGGAGCAGCCTCACCTTTTCCAATTCTCGCTCAATGATGGTTCCCAATTCTACCCCATTGGGGATTAAGGAGAGCTTCTCATCTGCATACCCCTGCTCACGCAGAAAAGCCTTGGTGCTTTCAATGGCCAGCGCCTGCTCCAGTGGGTCGGCGTCAAAAAATTTGTTGATATCCGTGAGGCGGGATTGAATTTTTAGGAATAGGGATTCCAGTTCAGGCAATGTTTTTTCGAATGCTTTTTTCATTGGTAGTGGATTTATCAGACCCTAAAAATAGGAGAATGGCCGTTATTTTTAGTATCATGTTAAAAATATTTTTTATACCGACCTATTGCCCAGTTTTTGCCCCCATTTTTCCAAAAAACTCCAAAAACCCCACCGACCGAGTCCCCCAACCCCAATTTCGGGTCAGGGGACCCCACCGTGGGGTCATGGGACCCGAAATTGGGGTCCCCCCACCCGAAAGTTCGGGTCCTACCACCCGAATTTGGGGTCCTACCACCCCAAATTGGGGTCCCCTGACTCGGAATTTGGGGTCCCCTGACCCGAAATCCCGCCTTTTTTGTGGCTTATATTTTTATAAGTAATTGATAATCAGATTTTTATAAAAAAAATAGGTTTTTTCGGACACTGAGCCGAAAAAACCCATTTTTATTGTAGCTGCGGAATCCCGCTGTTATGTTGTCGGAGGAGGTGTGCCACCCCCCGCATCCGTGCCGCCATCGCCGCCACCGGAGCGTTTGAAAAACTGGGCCAGCTCCTCCCGCTTCACGCTGTAACCCTCCTCATCGGTATCGTCCATGTACTGGGTGTATTTGTAGTCCACGAGGCCGTTGTGGTAATTGTCGTAGTCGTGCAGAATCTTGGTGTTTTTCAAAGTGACCACGAAGCTGTTCAGGCGGTTGATCCATGCTTCGAGGGTGGCGCGGTCGGCATAGTCGGCCCTGAACTCTTCCCAATCCACCTGTGGGCTAGATTTGTCCGGCTCACTGTTGCGGTAGTCCATGACTTTGTTGGCGAAGAGTTTGTTTTCTTCGTCAATGCTGCCGTACTTCTGGCGCTCCTCTGCGGAGAGGTTCACCGTGTAGTTGTCGAGGATGAGGTCAATTTTGTTGATTTCCTCGTTGATGGCGGCTTTGTCAGCCTCGGTGATGTGCTTTACGATTAGGTTGTGTAAAGGCATACGAATTGAGTTTAAATGGTTTTAAAAATATTGAGTTAAAGCTGCCTTTTTGGCGGGGCGCCAATTGGGAAAGCGATGGGACAAATATAAAATATCCGCCATACAAATTAGATTTTTTTAATTCTTTTTTTCGATGAAAATAGGTGGGTAGGTAGGAGTGGCTGCTGCTTTGAAAATTTCGCTCCCGCAAGTTTAGCACAGCGTTATTTGTGAGGCGATGTAATTCAGAAAACCGGGCATGCTAGGAACGTCGTTTATTTCAATGAAATCAAAACGAAGCCTTCCTGATACCGCTTGAAATCACCCTCATTATTGGTTAAAAGATGGGTAATGCCATTGGTCATCATGGCGGCCACTATATTGCAGTCATGGATGGTTTTGCCCTGTACAGCATATTTTTCGACCAAGTGGAAAAGCGTTTTGGAAACAATTTCCGTATCATCTGCAATTTGAAATTGAGCAGTCAGTTTTTCGGTATCCGCTACGAGTTGCGCCGCATCGAAACCCACTTGGTCAGCCAATGCCCTTGACATCACCACTAAATATTCACGGATGATTTGACGGCTAATCCAAGGCTCATAGCCTTGTTGGAGGTATGCGTTCAGTTTGTTCCGAGCATCAAGATGAAACGGGGAATTTGCCAAACTGATATAGGCCAGGATGTTCGTATCCACGAACAAGCGTTTGTTACCTGCCGTCGTCGCCATAAATTTCGCTTCTACTAAAAGTTTGGGAAGGATTCACTGATGCCTGATAGGTAGGGAACCAAATCGCTTGGGGCTTGGCGGCTAGCTTTTTCTTGGAGCGTGTTTGCTTTGGCATCAACACCACGAGCACATCGTAGTCGCCATTGGGAACGCTTTCAGCAACATGGATGCTGAGCAGACGGTCTTTTTTTGAAATTTGAGCTTCTGCGGCTATGGTTAGCATGGATTTAGTTTTTTACAAAAATAGCCCATTTCAGCGGAAAGTTCAAAAGTGATAAAATTGCGTACTTCCGAAACCGGGCAGTCCCAAGAACGTCGCCAATCTTCAAACCTTCACCTAAAATCACCCCTCCACCCAAAACCTCGCCTCCTCCAAGCTCGTCCCATATTCGAACTCGCCATGTAACCGCAGCTCCACGCCCGCTGTCACCTGGCTGGCCTCCACCAATCGGCAGACCGTCGGAGGCATCAGGCTGTCCGTTCCCG
>JBGSWN010000013.1:0-6896 GCA_041752395.1 Saprospiraceae bacterium
TACATGAACAACGGCCTCGACGCCGATGCCGACTTCACGGACGAGGGCCGCTTCAAAGTGACCAACGATCCAGCTGACAAGGCGAGGTTCAAAGTGCCTTCGCTGCGCAATATCGAACTGACGGCGCCATACATGCACGACGGGCGGCTCGCCACCCTGGAAGAAGTGATTGACCATTACGATACAGGGGCGAAAAACTCCTCGACGATTGACCCGCTTTTGCAGTACAACCTCAATCCCGGCCTGCAATTGACCTCACAGGACAAGGCCGATTTGATTGCGTTTTTGAAGACGCTAACTGATACGTCGTTTATGACGGACGAGCAGTTCTCGTCGCCGTTTTAGGGTGTTTTAGGTAAAAACTCTTGACATGAAAATTGAACATTCCATACTTGGCGCTGCTTTCGCTTTTATACTGGCGACGAGCTGCTGCTGGCTTCCGTTCCTCGTGCTGGCGCTTGGCGGCGCTGCTGGCCTGACGGCATTTTCGGCGGGTCTGGAAAAATACAGTGGTCTGCTAATGGCAGTTGGCGTTGGTTTGGCGGGCTGGGCAGTTTGGCAGTTTTTGCAAAAAAGGAAGGCAAGCCAATCGGGCGGGGTCGTTTTTCAAAGCCTGCTCACCTGCCCATCTTGTGGTTTTCAAAAAATGGAAACCATGCCGACGGATGCCTGCCAGTTTTTCTATGAATGCGAAAACTGCCACCAATTGCTGCGTCCGAAGCCTGGTGATTGCTGTGTTTATTGTTCGTTTGGTTCGGTGAAATGCCCGCCGATACAAGCAGGTGAGAGCTGTTGTTAAACAGGCATAAAATACATCGTCGAATATGTTTGGATTGAACCAATATTATTCGATATAAAATGGAATTGCGATAGCTTCGAAATTAATAAATGAACACAGCGGTAAATCAGCCTTTTTAAAGGCGACATTTATTAACTGTTCACAAAAATTTTAAAAATGAAAAAAGCAAGCTATCAGAAATTCGCACTAATGATGACGATTTCATTCGTCATTATGTACGCTGTTATGTTCATGAATGTGGCCGAATTTGACCATATCATGCTCAGTACTACACGCACTTATATGACATTATTGATGGTAGCACCAATGGCCATCAGCATGATGCTTTTTATGAGTGCTATGTATGAAAACAAGAAGGCAAATATGGCCATTATATTCGGAGCAATATTGGTTTTTACCGGGAGCTTATATGGCCTTCGCCAACAAGTATTTATCAGCGATGTGGAATACATGAAAGCAATGATTCCCCATCATTCATCGGCGATAATGGTCAGCCAGCAAGCCACTTTTAACGACCCAGAAACGAAGCAACTTTCCCAGTCTATTATTGAAGCTCAAAAGCGTGAAATTGCGCAAATGAAACAGATAATAGCGAGGTTGGAAAATGCAGATTAAGCGTTTTTAAAAACAGTTCGAAACATGACACTTTTCATCAAAAACATGGTCTGTGCCCGCTGCGAGCGAACCGTCGAGCGGTTGTTGATGGAACTCGATTTGCCAGTAAAAAACTTGCGCCTCGGTGAGGTAGAATTGGAAGGTGATTTGAGCGCTGCGCAAATAGAAGCGGTGCGCCGTGTCTTGCATTCCGAAGGCTTTGAACTGCTGGACGACCGAACCAGCCGCCTCATTTCGGAGGTAAAAAACCTCGTGGTGCAGGAAATCCACCACGATGCGGCGCAGAGGCCGGAGACGATGAACTTCTCGGATTTTCTGTCTAAAAAAACTGGGCAAGACTATTCGCACTTGAGCAAGTTGTTTTCGTCGGTGGAAGGCGTGACCATTGAAAAATACATCATTGCGCAGAAAATAGAACGGGTGAAAGAATGGCTGGTGTATGATGAACTGACACTGAGCGAAATCGCTTGGCGCTTGGGGTACAGCAGTTCGCAGCACTTGTCGAATCAGTTCCGGCAAGTGACTGGAATGACCCCGACACAGTTCAAGACCAGTACCAGACAGGAGCGAAAGCACCTCGACCAAGTGTGAAACCAAAATCCTGCACGGCATTTCCAGAATCCTGTACTGCCTGCGGGTGCCGATGCCCCCAACTTTGCCCCAATAAAATCAATAATTATGACACATGAATTTTCAATAACAGGAATGACTTGCGGCAGTTGCGTCGCCAATGTCAAAAAAATGCTGGAAAATGTTCCCGGCATCACCGCTGCCCGAGTTAGCCTCGACCCACCAGTAGCCTCCCTCGACATGGAGCGCCACGTGGGGTTGGAGGAACTGAAAGCAGCACTGAAATCGCACCCCAAGTACCAAATTATCGAAGCGCCAATGAAAATGGCAGCACACGTAGCACCACACACAGCATCACCTGCTGAAACGGAGGTGGAAAAATCCTTTTGGCAAACTTATAAGCCAATTTTGCTGGTTTTCGGCTTCATCCTCGGTGTGACGCTTTTAGTTGAATTTACCTCCGGCAGCTTCAATATCATGAACTGGATGCGGTATTTCATGGCGGGCTTTTTCCTTGTGTTTTCCTTTTTCAAACTGCTCGACGTGCCCGCCTTCGCCATGTCGTATAGTTCTTACGACATCGTGGCGAGACGCTGGCTCGGCTGGGGTTATGCTTACCCCTTCATCGAATTGGCGCTGGGCATTTTTTACCTCGTGAATTTCAGCCCCGTTTTCACCAACGCCGCCACGTTCATCATCATGGCCATTAGCACCGTGGGTGTGGTGCAGAGCATAATGGCAAAGCGCAAGTTTCAATGCGCCTGCCTCGGTGCAGTGTTCAACCTTCCGATGTCCACTATCACGCTAACAGAGGACCTAATGATGGTGGGGATGGCAGGAGCGATGCTATGGATAATGATTTAGGATAAAAAGAGGACGTTTAATGAATCTAAATAATGGTCAGCCATGCTAAACGGAATCATCCGCTTTTTCCTCGAAAATAAGTTCGTCACGCTGCTCGTGCTGGCGATGTTCATCGGCTGGGGCGTGGTCACGGCCCCGTTCGGTTGGAAGACCTTCCTGCCCACCGACCCCGTGCCGGTGGATGCCATCCCCGACCTCGGCGAGAACCAGCAAATCGTGTTCGCCGACTGGATGGGCCGCTCCCCGCAGGACGTGGAAGACCAAATCACGTACCCGCTCACGACCTTCCTGTTGGGCATCCCCGGCGTGAGTTCCGTCCGAAGCACTTCCATGTTTGGCTTCGCAAGTATCTACGTCATTTTCGATGAAAAAACCGAGTTCTACTGGTCACGCAGTCGAATTCTGGAAAAGCTGAATTCGCTACCTTCCGGCCTATTGCCACCGGGCGTGTCGCCTGCGCTTGGCCCAGATGCCACGGCGCTTGGGCAGGTTTATTGGTACACCCTCGAAGGGCGGGACTCCGCTGGAAACGTCACGGGTGGATGGGATTTGAACGAAATCCGCTCGGTGCAGGATTTCAACGTGAAATATGCCCTCAATGCCGTGGAGGGCGTTTCGGAGGTTGCTTCCGTCGGCGGGCAGGTGAAGGAATACCAAGTGGACGTGAACCCCGATGCCCTCAAAGCTTACAACATCCCGCTAATGGATGTGATGTCGGCGGTTAAAAAATCCAACCGGGACGCTGGGGCACAGACCATCGAAATCAACAAAGCCGAGTACTTTGTCCGTGGCCTTGGCTACATCAAGAAAGTGGAGGACGTCGAATTGGCAGTCGTCGCCGTACACGACAATGTGCCCATCCGCATCAAGGACATCGGCAGGGTGAGCCTCGGCCCAGCCACCCGCCGTGGCCTGCTCGACAAGGACGGTGCAGAGGTAGCAGGCGGCGTGGTCGTTGCCCGATACGGCTCCAACCCGCTGGCAGTTATCAATCGGGTCAAGGACAAAATCAAGGAAATAGCTCCAGGCTTGCCCAGAAAAACACTGGCAAACGGCACAGTCAGTCAACTCACCGTCGTGCCGTTTTACGACCGTACCCAACTCATCGAGGAAACGCTCGGCACGCTGGAGCGGGCACTTTCGCATGAAATCCTCATCAGCATTATCGTGGTCATCGTGCTGGTGTTTAACCTGCGGGCGTCGCTGCTCATTTCGAGCATGTTGCCAGTGGCAGTGTTGATGACCTTCATCGTCATGCGCTACGCCGGGGTGGACGCCAATATCGTGGCGCTGTCCGGCATCGCCATCGCCATCGGGGTGATGGTGGACGTGGGGATTGTTTTCGTAGAAAATATCATTCGCCACCTCGAACTGCCGGAAAATGAGGGGGTGCGAGGCCGGGCATTGCTCGAAGTCATTTATTCGGCAACGGTCGAAGTCTCCTCCGCCATCACCACGGCGCTGGCGACGACGGTGGTGAGCTTCCTGCCCGTTTTTGCGATGGAATCTGCGGAGGGCAAGCTCTTCAAACCGCTGGCATTTACCAAAACCTTTGCACTGGGCGCCTCATTCGTGCTCGGCATCGTAGTGCTGCCTGCAATGGCGCACTTGGTCATGTCTTTGAATTTTGATAAAAAACGGGTGCGGAACACTTGGAACTTGGCGCTCATTGCCGCAGGCATTCTGATGGCAATTGTTTACAAAACATGGTTGCCCGCTTGGCTGGTCGTCATTGGGCTGAACAACCTGTTTGAAAACCGATGGCCAGAACGCTGGAAATCCATCCCGAATTTAATCAACATTACCGTCGTCGTGCTCGTCGCCACATTTTTCCTGGCGGAGGAATGGATGCCGTTGGGTCATCACAACGCTTTGTTTATCAACTACTTGTTCGTACTGGTGCTGCTGGGCATCGTGCTTGGGGCGCTGATGACCATCGTCCATTTTTACGAACCTGTTTTAAAATGGTGCTTGGAAAACAAGGGCAAGTTCCTGCTGCTTCCGTTGTTCACCATCCTGTTCGGGCTGGTCATCTGGTTGGGCTGGACAAGGTCGTTCGGTTTTGTTGCAACGGGCTTCGATAAGGTCGGTTGGAACGTCCGCACGACCGGAATTTGGAGCACAATGCTGCACAAATTCCCCGGCATGGGCAAGGAGTTCATGCCCTCCCTTGACGAGGGCAGCTTCCTGCTGATGCCCACCTCCATGCCCCACTCCGGTGTGGAGGAAAACCAGCGGGTGGTGGCACAGCTCGACATGCTGCTCGCCAATATCCCCGAAGTGGACTTGGCCGTCGGCAAAGCAGGCCGTGCCGAAACGGCCCTTGACCCCGCCCCGATTTCGATGTTCGAGAACATCATCAACTACAAACCGGAGTTTTTAATCAATGAAAATGGGCGGCGGGAAACTTTTAAGGTGGATAAAAAAGACCGCTTCATCCTCGCCTCTGGCGATACGCTCACGAACGAAGAAGCGCTACTGCGGGGGGTGAAACGAACCGATTTGAGACCCGACCCCGATGGCCAATTTTATCGAAACTGGCGTGCTGAAATCAAAAGCCCTGACGACATCTGGAATGAAATCGTGCAGGTCACGAAAATCCCCGGCGTTACCTCCGCCCCTAAATTGCAGCCCATCGAAACCCGCCTCGTCATGCTGCAAACTGGGATGCGTGCGCCCATGGGCATCAAGGTATATGGCCCGGATTTGAAGACCATCGAGGATTTCGGGCTGCAACTGGAAGGCATTCTGAAAGAAGTTCCATCGGTAAAAGCTGAGGCCGTTTTCGCTGACCGAATCGTGGGCAAGCCCTACCTCCACCTCAACATTGACCGGGTAGCTGCCTCCCGCTACGGCCTGAACATCGAGGACGTGCAGAATTTCATCGAAACCGCCATCGGCGGCATGGAAGTGACGACCACCGTGGAGGGCCGTGAGCGCTACCCCGTGCGGGTGCGTTACCCCCGTGAGCTGCGGGACAACCCGGAGCGCATCAAAAAAATGCTCGTGTCCACGCCGGTCGGGGCGCAGGTGCCGCTTGGCGAACTGGTCAAAATCGAGTACGTCCAAGGGCCGCAAATGATAAAAAGCGAGGACACGTTCCTCACGGGCTACGTGCTCCTCGACAAGAAAGACGGGTACGCCGAGGTGGACGTGGTGGAGCAGGCGCAGCGCTTCATCCAGGAGCGGATTGACAACGGCAGCTTAGTAGTTCCAGCTGGCATCAGCTACAAGTTTTCAGGCACTTACGAGAACCAGTTGCGGGCAATGAAGCGGCTGTCTATCGTCATCCCCATCAGCCTTATTCTGATTTTCCTGCTGCTGTTTTTTCAGTTCAAAACGGTCATTGCCTCGTCCATCCACTTTTCGGGCGTGTTCGTGGCCTTCGCTGGCGGCTTCATCATGCTCTGGCTGTACGGACAGGACTGGTTCCTGAATTTTTCCGTCGCCGAGGTGAGCATGCGAGACCTGTTCCAACTGCACCCCATCAACCTCAGCGTGGCGGTCTGGGTGGGCTTCATCGCCCTGTTCGGCATCGCCACTGACGATGGGGTCATTATGGGGACGTACATCCACCAAGTTTTTGAAGAAAGGAATCCGCAAACCGTGCCAGAGGTACGGGCCGCCGTTTTGGAAGCTGGTAAAAAACGGGTGCGCCCCGCCATGATGACCGCTGCCGTGGCCATCATCGCCCTGCTGCCCGTGCTGACTTCGACCGGAAAAGGCGCTGATATCATGGTGCCGATGGCCATCCCGACTTTCGGCGGCATGACGATTCAGTTGATGACGATGTTCGTGGTGCCGGTGCTGCAGGCGTATTGGCGGGAGGGGGTGGTGAGGAAGCAGCTGGTAGCTGGCAAATGACAGTTAGTAGTTGACTTCAATCATGTTGAAAAAGAAATATTATGCGTACAATATTCATCATCATTTCAATCATTGCGGCAGGCAATCTCTCTGCCCAAACACTGGAAAACTACCTCCAAATCGCCGCCAAAAACAACCCTGGCATCCGGGCAAAACAGACGGAATTTCAGGCGGCGCTGCAAAA
>JBGSWN010000014.1:0-43864 GCA_041752395.1 Saprospiraceae bacterium
ATCGGCGAGGGCGACACCGGGCCGAACACGGGCGGCATGGGCGCCGTCTCTCCACCGCCTTTCGTGGACGCCGAAATGATGAAAAAAGTGGAAGAGCGCATCGTGAAACCGACCATCGCTGGCCTGAAATTCCGTAAAATCGAGTACCAGGGCTTCATCTTTTTGGGGCTGATAAAAGTCGGCGATGACCCGTTCGTCATCGAGTACAACGTGCGTATGGGCGACCCTGAAACGGAGGTCGTGCTGCCCCGCCTGAAAAATGACCTCGTGGAACTGTTCGTCGCCGTCAACAACCGCCAACTGTCCAAGGTGAAAATCGAGGAGGATGAACGGGCGGCCACCACCATCATCCTCGCCAGCGGCGGCTATCCCGGCGACTACCCCAAGGGCAAGGCCATTACAGGTTTGGACAAAACGGAGGGCAGCATCGTCTTTCACGCTGGTACGAAAACCCTTGGTAATCAATTGGTTACGAGTGGCGGTCGGGTAATGGCCGTAACTTCCTTGGGGAAGACTTTCCAAGAAGCGCTGGCTGTTTCCAATAAAAATGCCAAGGCAGTTGAGTTTGACGGGAAGTATTTTCGGGGGGATATTGGGTTTGATTTATGATGCAATTTCACGCCCACGGCAAACTCCTCCTCACCGCCGAGTATTTCGTGCTCGATGGGGCGCTGGCGCTGGCGCTACCAGTTAAGTTGGGCCAGTCGCTTGAATTACGATTTACGAGTGACGATTTACGATTGCTGCACTGGCGCAGCTTGGACGATGAGGGTACCTGCTGGTTCGAGGCAAAATTTAGCCCTGAAAACTTCGATGCCTTGGAAGCCACCGACCCCACCATTGCGGAGCGCCTCCAAAAAATACTTCAAGAAGCCCGCAACCTAAATCCTGCGTTTTTGCACGACCCCGACTGCGGACTGCGGACTGTGAACTGCGGTCTCACTTTTCCCCGCCTCTGGGGACTTGGTACCAGTTCCACGTTGATTCATTTGGTGTCCCAGTGGGCGGAAGTGGACCCGTTCGAGCTGTCCGCACGCAGCTTCGGCGGCTCCGGCTACGACATCGCCTGCGCTGGGTCGGATGGGCCGATTTTATACAAATTGGAAAACGGACAGCCACGAAGTGAACGCTGTGATTTTTATCCAAATTTTCATAACTCGCTGTATTTCATTTATTTAGGTAAAAAACAGGACAGCCGGGAAGGGATAAGGAATTACCGATTGACGATTGACGATTTACGATTGACGAGGCTCCCAGCACTGGTGGCAAAAGTATCGGATTTGACGGGGCGGTTTTTGGCTGCGCAAACGCTGGCCGAGTTCGAGGACTTAATCCAGCAGCATGAGGCGTTGGTGGCGGAGACGATTGGGCTGCCACGAGCTAAGTCCCTGTTTTTCAATGACTTCTGGGGCGAGGTGAAATCGCTCGGCGCATGGGGCGGCGACTTCGTGCTAGCCACTAGCGATCGACCTGCGGAAGAAACCCGCCGCTATTTCAACGAAAAAGGCTTCGAGGTGTTCTTGCCATTTGATGAGCTAATTTTGCAACGAAAATGACCACCTGGCACAACGGAAATATCACCCGAATCGAGGACGCCTCGCCGACGACGAAGCGCTTCTGGCTGGAAGTGGATGGCACTGAGCGCTTCGACTTCAAGGCCGGGCAGTTCATCACGATGGACCTGCCCATCGGCGAGCGGCGCAACCAGCGCTGGCGCAGCTACTCCATCGCAAGTGCGCCCGATGGCTCGAACGTGTTGGAGCTTTGCATCGTCCACCTCGACGGCGGCTTGGCGAGCGGCTATCTTTTCAACGAGGCCAAAATCGGCACCACCATCAAATTCAAAGGGCCAGACGGTACGTTCACTTTGCCGGAGGTACTCGAAAATGAACTGGTGCTAATCTGCACAGGCACAGGTGTGGCACCATTTCGGAGCATGATTTGGGAGATTTTCAATAAAAAAATACCGCATCAGGGCATTCATCTCATTTTCGGGACGAGGACTTCGGATGGCATTTTATACCAAAAAGAATTTGAGGAGCTGGCGCAAAAAATGCCTGGATTTCGTTACTCCATCGCACTTTCAAGGGAGGAAAATGACGGCTGCCATCACGGCTACGTCCATGATATTTACTTGAAAAATTACGAAGGAAAACGTCCCGATATCACGTTTTACCTCTGCGGCTGGACGCAAATGGTGGATGAGGCGGTTGCCAATTTAATCGTAAAAATGGGCTACGAGCGGGAGCAGGTGAAATATGAATTGTATGGTTAATGAAACTTGATTCAACCTTTTCTGTTACTTTTGTGGACAAAATCTAAATAAGAAAAATCGTTCAAAATATGAATACCGCCACTGCATCACCCGTCATGCTCTACACCGAGCAGACGCCCAACCCCGAATCACTCAAATTTGTCACCAACCGCATGCTCTACCGGGGCACCGCCGATTTCCGGGAGGAGGAACTGGCAAAGGAATGGTCGCCGTTAGCCGCCCACCTGTTCGAGCAGCCGTTCGTGAAAGGGGTCTACATCACCAATAATTTCGTTTCCATCACCAAGGAATTCAACTACGAATGGGCCGATATCATGCTCAAGTTGAAGGATTTGGTGAAAAAATATGTGGAAGATGGCGGCGAAATCCTGAAAGAAGGCTACGCCGAGGCCATGCAGGCCCAAGAATCGGAGCGCACGGCAGAGCAGTTCAGTGGCGAGGATGGCGAACTGGCACTGCGCATCAAGGAATTGATTGATACCTACGTGAAGCCTGCTGTGGAAATGGACGGTGGAAACATCGAATTCCAGCGCTTCGAAAAAGGGACGGTCTATGTGATGATGCAAGGTTCTTGCAGCGGCTGCCCATCTTCAACGGTCACCTTGAAATCTGGTATCGAGGGCATGTTGAAGCGCATGGTTCCTGAGGTGCAAGAGGTGGTGCAGGAAATGGGGTGATTTTAAGTTGGCAGTTAGACCCCGACCTTGGTCGGGGCAGTGGGCAGTCAGTGACTGCTAAATTGTCAAAAAAGAAAAAGGCAAGAGCGGGTCACCCCACTTTTGCCTTTTTTTATTTAGCATTCGCCAATATTACGAAGCGAATTTTTTCTTCTTAAAAAACGGCTTGCTGCTGAAAGCACCGTTGGACGAAGTCCGCTCCCGCTTGCCACCAAAGCCCCTTGGGCTTGGCGCCGAAACCGGCCTGCCCGGAGCACCATGCCGTTCGAGGCTGTGGCGCTGCTTGAACGCTGGACGCTCTGGCTCCCGGATTTCTGGGTACGCATGTGGGTTCAGGTTTCCACCAAAATGCAGTTGCAGCAGTGATGCCAACATTTGTTTCGGCTTACCGGATTCCAAAATATCAGCCGCTAGGTTGTAGAAATCCTGTGAAATCTCGCCTTCCGTGGCCATGAACACCTTTTCTTTCATGGCATTCCGCTTCAGGTCAATCACGGCTTGGCCGTAAGGCAAGTAAGCCCGCTCAATCGTGGTGCGGGTATGCTGCATAATGAACTGAATCTTGCGCCACTCGGCAGGTGTCACAAAGCTGATGGCCTTGCCCGTTTTGCCCGCCCGGCCAGTCCGGCCGATGCGGTGAACATAAGCCTCTGGACTGTCCGGCAGGTCGAAGTTGATGACGTGCGAGAGGTTGTTGATGTCAATGCCACGGGCCGCCACGTCGGTAGCCACGAGGATGGTCGCATGGCCGCTCTTGAATTTGGCAAGGATACGCTCCCGCTGTATTTGGGTCACGTCGCCGTGAAGTGCCTCCACATCGAGGCCGAGGTCGCTGAGCTTATGCGCCAAGCGGTCGGCGCCGAGCCGGGTACGGCTGAAAACGAGTGCGTAAAACTCTGTCTCCGTCTCAATGAGGCGGTGCAGCGCACGCAGTTTATCTTTCTCGCTTATTTCATAATAAATCTGCTCCACGTTGGCAGCGGAGTCTTGCTTGTTGGCCATTTTCACCTCGTCGTACTGGCCCATGAATTTTTTGGCGAGGTTGCGGATGCCGGTCGGCATAGTGGCCGAAAACAACAACATCCGGCGCTCTTCCGGCACGTGGGAGAGGATGGTTTCAATATCGTCCACGAAGCCCATGTTGAGCATTTCGTCAGCCTCATCAAGTACCACGAACTTCACGTCGTCGAGCTTGAGGGTTTTGCGCTTCAAGTGGTCAATGGCCCGACCGGGGGTCGCCACGATGATGTCAACGCCCTGCTTGAGTTGACGAAGCTGGATGTCCATGCCTTGGCCGCCGTACACGGGCAGGATGCGGATGTCCCGTTTGCCGGTAAGGCTTTCGAGTTCTTCAGCTACTTGGCTAGCCAACTCACGGGTGGGTGCCAGCACGATGGCCTGTACTTTGCGCAAGCCCGGCGTGATACGCTCGATGATGGGCAGCCCGAAAGCGGCTGTTTTGCCCGTGCCAGTCTGCGCTTGGCCGATGATGTCCCGCTCGCCATTGAGCAGCATGGGGATGGTTTGCGCCTGGATAGGCGTGGGGTTTACGAAGCCTTTTTTCAAGAGGCCCTCTAGGATGTCGGCACTAAGCCCCAACTCCTTGAACGTCAGTTCAGCAGTCATAAAATTGATTGATGTAAAATAGGTGGTTTGAACCTGTTTGGTAGTTTGAAATCGTTTGACATGGCTCGAATCAGTTCGTTGGTTGCGAAGCAACCGCTCAAACTTGAACTCGGTGAAACATCAAACAACCTCAAATTTTGGTGGAACGAAACCCAAAATTCAGAACGTGAAGGCAGATAGTCCGGCATACTCCATGTAGGCAGGTGGGCGAGTATGGAGGCGGACTAACACGCTGAATATCAATCTCTTGGCAGCCAGTTTACTCGCAAACAAAATGACCCGTGGGCCATTTTTTCTTCTTCTCCTTCAAATCCCGTCTAAACCTATTAAACGGTTAACATTAAGCTCTAAAAAGCCATGAAACAGAATTTTGTTCACGACGTTTAGAATTCGAGGCGCAAATCTACGCTTAAAGTTTGGTTTGGGTATTTATTTTTCAAGATTAATTTTGTGGCGAGTTGTTAAGCCCTTGAATAGAATGATGGATGACCAAACGCTTGTTTTCGATGCGTTAAGCCCTTACATATTAGTGCAGTCCAATTATCTTCGCAAATTACTTGTACCGACAAGTGAAATTTTGGTTTTTCAAAACACCTTTTAAACGCAAACCAATCATGTTGAAGAAAATCATTTTTGGAACTTTTATTATGTCTTTCCTGGTGGCAGGATTTGGCGGCTGCGCTTACGATAATGTCGCTGACCTTCCGGTCATTGAAGTATGCGACCCGAATGCTGCGGTATCTTTTGCCGCCGATATTGTGCCAATCATGTCCGGCAGTTGCGGTTCAGCGGATCCAGGTTGCCATGGCCCCGGTAATTTTAACAACGCCTTGTTAAATGATTACAATGGGGTGAAAATTGAAGTGGACAACGGTAAGCTCATCAGTTCCGTCACATGGGACGGTGTGGCTACTCAGTCACGGATGCCAAGCGGCAGCAGTACCAAAATTGACGATTGCTCCATCGGAAAAATCGAAAGATGGGTTGCCGCAGGCGCCCCCAATAACTAAATAATTTGTCACAAACCATTCATAATGAATATTTTATGAAGAAAATAATAACTTTCTTTTCCATTTTTTCTTTGCTAGTTTCCGTTGCTTCTGCACAGCCAGATACCACCGATATGCTCAGCATGATTGGTGAGCCAGAAATGGTGCACGGCCATGCCGTCGCTACTTTCAAGGGTACCCGACTCATCAATTTTCACACCCTGGAAGTGCCGGGCGAACGGACGCTCGACTTCCGCATTGCGCACCGCTTTGGCCCATTCAATAATGGTGGATATAACTTCTGGGGCCTGGATGGGCCGGCTAGCATCCGCATCAGCTTTGAGTACAGCTATGATGGTCGTCTGAACCTTGGTATTGGCCGTTCCAACGTGGATAAGACTTTTGATGGCTTCGCAAAATACCGCCTGCTACGGCAAGGCGACCATTCTAATCCTCCAATCAGCGTGACGCTGTTTTCTGGGATTTACGCCACCTCCATCAAAGACAAAGATGATGGACTACTCAACGTGAACAAGTACGCAGATTTCAGCAACCGACTTTCGTTTTGCAATCAAATCATTGTCGGAAGAAAATTCAACGATAAGTTCTCCCTCCAAGTGGCCCCAACGCTGGTACATGTGAACCTTGCCGAGGAGGCGGACACCAAAAACGATGCAGTCATCATTGCCACTGCTGCCCGCTACAAAGTGACCCAGCGTATGGCGGTCACGGTCGAATATGGTCTGCGGGTATCGGATTATTCCGAAACCAAATACTACGATAGCTTCGGCATCGGGATAGACCTTGAGACGGGCGGGCACGTTTTTCAGATGCACCTGACCAACTCTTTCGGGCTGACGGAGAACCAGTTTTTTACCCGTACTGCCGATAGCTGGGGCGACCAAGGCATCCGGTTGGGCTTCAATATTTCGAGGGTTTTCACCGTTGGCAGGTAGGAAATCAGGCAGACTTGCCCGTTCAGTGAGTCAATATGCCCGCTCAGGAGAACATTAGGATTTCGTTAAGATAGGTGGCTGTTCCTTGGGCGTTAATATTACGTCATTAAACAGCTTGAACAGCGTAGGAAGTTAATTCCAGCTGTTTTCACCAAAAAAATAATTGAACATGAAGAATTTGAAAATGGCCTTTTTGGCAATCTTATTTGGAGCACCTATCCTGCTTTCCGCTCAGCGGATTTTTACAAAAACTGCCAGCGTCAACTTCGATGCTACATCCAATGCTTCATTGGAAGAGGTCAAAGCGAAAACCAATACAGGTACACTCGTGATTGACCCTGCAACTGGCGCTGTCGAGGCAGCGGTTTTGATGAAAAGCTTTCAGTTTGAGAAGGCACTGATGCAGGAGCACTTCAACGAGAACTACGCTGAAAGCTCAAAGTTCCCGAAGGCAGTTTTCAAAGGCAAATTGGCCGATGCTTCTGCTGTGAAATTTGACCGGGACGGTACTTACAAAATAAATGTAGTGGGCAACCTGACGATGCACGGACAGACCAAACCTGTTACCGCAGCTACTGTTTTCACCGTGAAAGGTGGCAAGGTGTCGGCTACGACTGACTTCACCGTAGTGCTTGCCGATTTTGGCATCGAGATACCTTCGCTGGTGGCCGATAAGGTGGCGAAATCTGCCAAAGTCTCTTTTGGCGGGACACTGGAGGCAATGAAATAAGCTTTTTGCGAAGCGCAAAAAAAGCCGCTGACGGGGTTGATGCCTTGTCAGCGGCTTTTTTATTACGGTCATTTTAAGCCAGTTTTAAGTTTCGCTTAAGCTGCAATCAAGGCGCCTCCCATCACCTTTGCAGAAAAAATAACGACCATGATTTCAGCTACCCACCTGCACGCCATGATTGTGCACTTCCCGATTGCCCTGCTGTTTGCGGGGTTTCTTTCCGATTTGATTTCCTTGACTACAAAAAAGCCGTTTTTCAGGACGGCAGGGCTATATTTGTTGGTGCTGGGAGCGCTCGGCGCAGTGGCGGCCTACTTCACTGGCAGCGCAGCCGGTGAGGGCATGGACGACGGCACGGGCCTCGGCAAGGCGATGGAATTGCATGAAGATGCGGCGCTGTTGACCATGATTCTCAGTCTTGTCGCTGCAACGTTCCGGGTGGCCATCGAGGCGACCAAATTCAAGCCGAAATGGGGGTACGCAGTCTCCGTGGTGCTTTTTGCGCTGGTCATCGCTTCCGTTGCCCGCACGGGGTTTTATGGCGGCGAACTGGTGTTCAAACACGGCGCTGGGGTGGAGCTGGAAATCTCGTTCCCTTCCGAGGGGGCGGAATAGCGCATTGATATCACTACTTTTATTCACAAAATATAACCAACTCAACCCGAAAACACATGAGAATACTATTGGCAGAAGACGAGGTTTCCATCGCTAATTTCATGCAAGAAGGCTTGGAGGAAGAGGGCTTTGCCGTGGACGTGGCCTACAATGGAAAAGACGGCCTCCGATTGGCGCTTGAAAACCTCGAAGAATACGACGTCCTGCTGCTGGACTGGATGATGCCCGGCCTGAGTGGCATCGAAATTTGCCGACAGGTGCGCAAGGAAAATTTAGTGATTCCCATCATTTTCCTGACGGCAAAGGACAGCGTGGACGATGTGGTTTTCGGCTTGGAGGCTGGCGCCAACGATTACCTGCGCAAGCCGTTCGCCTTCGAGGAACTGCTCGCCCGCATCCGGGTATTGCTGCGCAATCCGGCGGGAGAACAAACCACGTTCCATGCTGGTGGCATCGAACTCAACCTCGAAACCCACCAGGTGACAAAAAACGGCGCAATCGTGGAGCTTACCCAAAAGGAATTTGCCCTGCTGGAATTTTTGCTGCGCAACAAGGGGAAAATCACTCGTCGTACCCGCATCATTGAAAAAATCTGGGACGTGAACTTCGACCGGGACACCTCGGTCATTGACGTTTACATCAATTTTCTTCGCAAAAAACTGGACGAACCCGGCCAGCCTTCCTTCCTCACAACCATCCGGGGCGTAGGCTACCGGGTCAATGACGACGCATGAAACTCAGGTTCAAGGAGCGCATCGCACTGTACAACCTCATGGCGGCTGCCGTCATCACGAGCTTGGTTTTTTTGGTGGTTTACGAAGTGGTTTTTCGCACAGCTTTCCACCACCTCGACACTGATTTGCGCACCGAAGAAGCGGAAGTCATCAAAAGCCTCGGCTTTGAAGGCGATTCCATCGTTATTTCAAAAATGTCGGAGTGGGAGGAGCAGGAACACCAGCAAGAGGAAGTCAATCCGACTTTTTTGCAGTTGGTGGACAAGCAGGGGCGGCTGCTTTTTCGCTCTACGAACTTGCTTGCCGACCGTTTTTCCTTTGACCCCAATATCGTAGCGCCCCATTTTTTCAACACCATTTTGAAAGACCAATTGGTGCGGCTGGGGCAGTTCCCGGTCAAGGACAAAAAAGGCAAAATCCTTGGGCAGCTTTCCATCGGCACTTCACGGGCGGAGTCCACGGTCATTCTGAAAAACCTGCGTACCACGCTTTATATCGCTTTTCCGTTCACGCTGCTGGTGCTGTACCTGGCCGTTTCTTTTGCGGCAGCAAAAAGCATTGCCCCGGTGCAAGAGCTTATCCGCAGCACGGCCACCATTAGCGATACCAAAATCAACACCCGCCTCCCACTCCCAGCGCATGAAGATGAGGTGCAGCAATTGGCGAAGTCCATCAACGACCTATTGCAGCGCATCGAAAACAGTTTCAACCGGGAAAAGCAGTTTACCTCTGATGCGTCTCACGAGCTGCGCACGCCGCTCACGGCCATCCGTGGCACTTTAGAGATTTTAATCAGAAAGCCAAGAGAATCAGCACATTACGAAGAAAAAATAGGCCAAGTCATCAAGGAGGTGGACAAAATGCACCTACTGCTTGAACGCTTGCTGCAACTGGCACGGCTGGAATCGGGTACTGTTTCTTTGGAAAAAGAGCCGGTGCAGCTTGCCGCTATTTTTCAGGTTTTGGCCACAAAAAACCAAGCTGCTTTGGCTGAAAAAAACACCAGCCTGCATTTGGAAATTCCTGTCGACGCCACTGTGCTGTCCGACCGCACCTTCCTCGAAATTCTCCTCAGCAACCTCCTCGGCAACGCCCTTAAATATGGTTCCGACAGCGGCAATATCCGCTGCACTTGGGATGAGCCGACCCGCTCGCTGACCATCGCCGACGACGGCCCCGGCATCCCCGCCGAGCACCTCCCACACCTTTTCAACCGCCTTTACCGGGCCGATGCCTCCCGCACCTCGCAAGTGCCGGGCAGTGGGCTTGGGCTTTCAATTGTGCAAAAAATTGCCAGCTTGGAGCAAATTGAAATCAACGTTGAAAGCGAGGAGGGCAAAGGCACTGCTTTTACCTTGATGTTTCAATAAATTTCCCCGTCCACCGTCTCCCATTTTTTTAGCTGATTTTAAGAAAACCCGAAGGTTGCTTTAACCCTGCCGGGGCCAACTTTGCACTATCAAATTCAACTGACAAGGTCAAAAACATTGTCGCTGAAAAAATCACTAAAAAATAAATTCGTCATGAAATCCAATGCAATCATCCTTGTACTTTTAGCTGCTGGCTTATGGACTTTGCTCCCATCTTGCAGCAATCCAAACCAACAGGAACCCAGCCAAACCGGAACCACCATGCAACAACCTGCCGAAAACGGAGCAGCCGCCCAAGCCGTTTCTTTGAAAGAAAATGAGGAAGGCGATGAAGCTGAAATGGGTGAAAAAGGTGCTACAAGCACATCCGCTACTGCCGATGCAAAAACCACGATGATTAACAACCTGACTGATGCCTTCAAAGGTGAGACAACGGCCAGCGCCAAGTATGCCGCCTACTCCAAAAAGGCACAGGAAGAAGGCTACACGAAGATAGCACTGATGTTCAAGGCTACCTCAGCTTCGGAGAACATCCATGCCAACAACCACCGCTTTGTGTTGGAGGACTTGGGAGCAACCATCCCGGCTGTCAAGCCAGAATTTACGGTAAAAACGACCGCTGAAAACCTGAAGGACGCCATCGCTGGCGAGGCTTATGAAATTGCGACGATGTACCCAGATTTTATCAAAAACGCACAGGCAGCTAACGGCAAAATGGCCCTCATCAGCCTGAACTACGCCTATAAAACCGAGCAACGGCACAAGCCTTTGTACGAAAAAGCACTCACGGCGCTTGACAATAAGCAAGTGAACACGCTGGCTTCTGTTTACTACGTCTGCCAGACCTGCGGCAACACTTACGATACCACAGCGCCAAAGCGTTGCAATATCTCCATGACTTCCTCCGACAAGTTTACGAAGATTGAAAAGCTGTAATTAGATACGGCTAACGAAAGGCCTAACCTAAACAGTTAGATTTTCCTAAAAGTGAGCCTCCGGCAAACCCAATTTTCCGGAAATCGAAATGGAATATTGAGCGAACCGGAGGCTTTTTTCGAAAAATAAGAATCTTCAAAATTTTCCTAACCTGCTGATATTCAGCAATTAAAATCATCAATAATGGACGCAACCCATCTGCATCTCCTGCTCAACCACTTCCCCATCATCGGCACCATATTGGGTGTCGGCGTGATGGCCTACGGCTACATCACCTCCTCCGACCAAGTCAAAAAATCGGCCCTTTGGACCTGGTTTGTCATGGCCTTGATTGCCATTCCTGTATTCCTCACCGGCGAGCCTGCCGAGGAGTCCATCGAGGGCATCGCAGGCGTTTCCGAAGGGCTTATCGAAGAACACGAAGAGGCTGCCACGGTGGCCATCTGGCTCATGGAGGCGCTCGGCCTGCTCTCGCTCGTCACGTTGGTTTTGGGTAAAACAAAAGACAGCCTGTCCAAGCCGCTCGTGCTGGTTTCGACGGTGCTGGGGCTGGTGGTTTTCGGCGCAATGGCTCGTACTGGCTACCTCGGCGGGCAAATACGCCACAGTGAAATCAGGAGCGGCGTGGCAGCGGCTGGCGCTGAGCAGGGTGCGGAAGCCAACGGCGAGGCTGGCGAGGGGGATGATGATTGAATAAACCGGAGCAAGGTGTCAATAATTATTGCATTGTGTGATATGTGTCATGGCATCGCAATTGAAGTTTCGACACCTTGCCCCTTTTCAAAAACAATATCATGAACCTACTAAATTTGATTGCCCCCACCGAAAAAGGTGTTTCCACCCAAAATGTCTTGAAAGACAAAGCTTCGGCGACCCTCATTTCCATAAAAAAAGACGCCGTGCTGAAAGAACATCAGAGCATGACCAATGCCATGCTCGTCCTGCTGTCTGGGAAGGTGGTTTACGAAGAAAAAGACAGGACGGAAAACCTGTCCGCAGCACTGGATTTTGTGCATATTCCAGCCCACCTGACGCACAAGCTGACGGGGCTGGAGGATGCACAGCTGTTACTCATCCAGTAGGGATTTTATTGGATTACAGATCGCCGTTGGCTTTGGATTTGCGGTGAAATTTGGCTGCTAACCCATCCCCATCAGCTCAATATATTTACCTTAAAAACCATCTCCAAAACCTTAAAGACCCATTTTCCACCATACCAAGTAACTATTTCTTCCCACTGGGCAACCTTCCCGCTTAATTCTCCGAAAACACTCGTAAGTAGCCGGCATGAATAGCACGAAACTGAACCAAATCATCGAAGGGTGTCGCCGCCGTGACCGGGTGTCACAACATGCGCTCTACGAACTGTACTACAGTTTTGCCCTGTCAGTTGGGCGGCGCTATGTGGCCACCACGGATGCCGGGCGGGAGGTCGTCAACGATGCTTTTTTCAGGGTTTTCACAAAGATTGAGAACTACGACTCGGCGCAGCCCTTTCAGGCTTGGCTCCGTAAAGTAGTGGTGTACAGCGCCATTGACCATTTCCGGAAGTACCAGCGCAGCAATCTGCCCCTCGATGATTTGGAACTGGCGGAACAAGCTGCCGACGACGGCCACGATGTGCTTGATTGGCTTTCCTCAGACGAGCTGTTGGCGCACGTACAGCAACTGCCGCCATCGTACCGCTTGGCCATCAACATGTTCGCCATCGAAGGCTACGAACACCACGAAATCGCTGGAATGCTCGGCATTTCGGTTGGCGCATCAAAATCGAATCTGTTCAAGGCAAGGGCAAAACTGAAAGAAATAATGCAGCCCACACCTAAAATCAAAAGCACATGAAACAGCCTGACTTCTTTCGGCTTTTTTCAGAAAAAATGCAGGGCGCATCGCCGCCGCCCGACCACAGCGCCGCCGATTGGCACTCGCTCCAAGCCCGGCTCGATGCGCATGACCGCAAGCGCACGAGGGTGCTGCCGCTGGGCTGGCTCGGCGCCCTCACGGGGCTGCTCCTGCTCTCCAACCTCGGCTGGTTTTTTCTTTGGCAAAAAACGGGCGACGAGGTGGCCGCACTGCGCTCGGAGCTGCCCGCCGACAAGCTGGAATCGGTCATTTCACGGGATACTGTTTTTGAAAAAACCGTGGTTTATCAAAACGATACGATTTACCGGACGGTGATAGTGAACCGCAGGGAGCAGGCCCGTTTTGCTCAAGGTCTTGCTTCGCAAAACAGCCCCGTCGCTCCATTTTTTAACCAAAAAGCAACCGCCGGAGGCAATGCCACATCCACCAATCCACGACCGAACACAACTGGAGAAACCGGACAAATACAACCGCCCAATCATGTAAACACAAATACGATGGCTGGCGCTTCATCGGGCAGCTCGACCGAAGCTACCCGCCCATTTTTACCCAAAGAGAATAATATGGTTTTAGGTGAAAGCAGCAGGCAACTGCCAATGCCGGACGCAGTGCCAAGCTTGGCACTGCGTCCTTTGCGGTACCAGCTTCGCCAGCCTGTTTTGCCGAATGAGGAGGACTTTCCCATTATTCCGGTGAAGGAAAACAAGACAACGTTCCCGTTGATACCCCAGTCGTTTGCGCTTGGGTTTGGGGCTGGTTCGCTGTTGCCAAGGCAGGCCTCCATCGCCAGTAGCAGCGAAAAAGCCGCCACGCTTTCCGCCGAAATTGGCTTCTCCGACCATTTGTCGCTCACGCTCGATGGTACTTATGCCGCATTCAAGTTCAGGGGTTACGAAGAAGACCCTAGCCTCGGGCTGCCAGCTTTTGTGCCGCCTTCCGGCGAATATGATTTGCGGTATTTCGAAACCCACGACGAGGCAAAAAGCATCCTGCAACTTTCGGTGGGAATGCGCTGGTATTTTTTGGTGAAAAGCAAGCTAAACCCTTGGCTCGGCGCTGGCTGGACGATGCAGTGGAACCCTAGCTATGAGCTGGAAGTGGAGTACACAGAAAGGGGCACGGGCTCAGAAAAAAGTCGGGAAATGAGTATTCCTTCACTTCAAAAACCCTTGAACTACGCTGGTTTCAACCTCGGCCTAAGCTACCAATTGGCAGAGCATTGGCAGTTGCAGGCAGGCAGTTTCTGGGATTTTAAGGCGGATAGCCAGCCGGGCATTGGCCGCTGGTGGGGCTGGCGGGCAAGTGTTGGGTATAGGTTTTGAGAAAAATATAGTTTGAAATAAAATTGAACAAGGCAACCATTCACTTCATTTAACCGAAATGAAAAAAGTAGGTAGCCTTGGCCAGCTCTTGCAGTAAAAAACAGTACTGTCAACCTTGATAAATCACACTGATTGAGCGGCAATGGTGAGCGACTTTTAGGCTGTAAATCTTCAGTTTTGGCCAAAAGAAGACGCCGAGAAGCAGGCCAAAATATTTTTAGAACGATTAAAATTTTTTCATGAATTTTTTCAAAAGCCAAAAAAATGTTTGGTGGGCAGTTACTGCCTTCAGCGTTGTAATTTTTGCCGCCGCCTGCAAGAAGGAGTACATCCAAAACGTCAACGACATCTGCTTTGAACAGGAGGTTTTGCCCATTTTCCAATCCAGCTGCACCCAGAGTGGCTGCCACAATTCCAGCAGCAGGCAATCGGGCTATGATTTTAGCAATTACGACGGCATCATGCGGGCCGTGAAGCCCGGCGACTACAAGGTAAGTGAGGTTTACCATATCATCACCACGCCATTCGGCATCATGCCGCCATCGCCTTACAACCGCTTGAGCGATGAGCAAATCACCACGATTGCACTGTGGATTGACCAAGGCGCTGCGGATTCGCCCTGCCAAACCGTTGCTTGCGACACGGCGCACGTCACCCTCTCCGGCTCAGTGATACCTATACTTGACAATTACTGCAACGGCTGCCACGGCGGTGGGTCTCCCTCCGCTGGAATCAACCTGACCAACTATACTGGCGTGAAGACCAGTGCCGCCAACGGTTCGCTTCTTGGTTCCGTGAAATGGTCGTCAGGCTACTCCGCCATGCCGAAGGGCAGCAACAAACTCTCGGCCTGCAACATCGCCAAGATTGAAAAATGGATAGCACTCGGTGCGAAAAACGATTGACTACGATTAAATAAAAATTATGCAAAAGCTTATAAATCAATTGTTTGTCTTCGCAATATTTTGCCTTGCGGTAAATTTGGCGCATGCCCAAGACGAACCTAGCATGCTTGATGCCCTTGGCGAAGAACAGACCATCGAATACACCACTAATGCCTTCAAAAGCCCACGGGTCATCAATAGCCACAGTATGGAAATGCTCCACCCGGGCACGATGGATTTCCGCATTCTGCACCGCTTCGGTGATGTGAGCGCAGGTTACTACCAATTTTTCGGCCTAGATCAAGCGAGTATGAGGATGGCCTTCGATTTTGGCCTCACGAAAAACCTCATGGTTGGCGTAGGCCGCAGCACCTCAAAAAAAGAACTGGACACCTTCGCAAAATACCGCCTGCTGTGGCAATCCACCGGCAAGCGCAACATGCCCATCTCCTTGATTTTCGTGGCTGGTGCAACGATGAATGGCTTGAAAGACCCCGTTGGCAATGCGGAAGTACCAGCTAACTTTTCTCGCCGAATGGCCTACTACTATGAGGCTATCATTGGTAGGAAATTTAGCGAGCGCTTCACGATGCAGCTTTCGCCAACGCTCGTTCACCGCAACATCGTTCAGAATAAGCTGGTACCCAATGATTTATACGCTTTGGGTATCGGTGGTCGCTTCAAGGTCACGCAACGCTTGGCCATTGTCTGGGATTACGGCTACGTCATTAATCGTTTTCCAGCAAACCTGAGCCACAACCCGCTCTCCTTGGGTGTTGACATCGAAACTGGCGGCCACGTTTTCCAATTGCATTTTTCCAACGCCGTGGGCATGAACGAACGGGCCTACCTCAGCGACGACAACAGCAACTGGCGCAAAGGTGAAATCCGTTTTGGATTCAATCTTTCGAGGATATTTCAAATCAAGAAAAACAACTGATTTTTATGAAAAACATACGTCCAATCATCGTTTTGATAGCCATGGCGGCATTGCTCTTCATCACGACGTATTCTTGCAAACGTGAACCTGTTTTCATCGGTGAACTGCCAACTGGCCCAATTGACACCATTCCAGGCCCGATTGACACAACGCCCGTTGTCATTACCGACCCTTGCGACCCCGACTCAGTCTATTTTCAGGCGCAGGTACTGCCGATTTTGACCTCCAATTGCGCCATGTCTGGCTGCCACGACGTGCAGTCGCACAAAGAAGGCGTAATTTTAACGAACTTCGACAAGGTAAGGTCAACAGGTGGCATCAACCTGAGCAACCCTACTAACAGCAAATTGTACAAATCGCTGAATGCCTCTGGCGAGGACAGGATGCCGCCGCCGCCAAGCGCAGCACTCACTGCCGACCAGAAGGCGCTGATTCTAAAATGGATTCAACAAGGCGCACAGGATTTGACCTGCACCAGCAGTTGTGACACGACCAACGTAACTTACAGCGGTTCCGTAAAACCACTGCTTGACCTCAAATGCAAGGGCTGCCACGGCGCCAGCAATCCCGGCGGTGGCATCAAATTGACCAACTACGATGAGGCAAAAGTGGAGGCTTTGAATGGCGACCTGCTAGGTTCCATCAGCCACAACGGTATCAATATCCCGATGCCCTATCCCGCTGGAAGCGCTAAAATGCCGCAGTGCGAGATTGACGTGATTCGCATTTGGGTTGACGCTGGAGCACCTAACAATTGATATAACTTTAATCCCGCTCCGACTTTTTTCGGTTTTAAATACCGAATCGGAGCGGGATTTTTTTCAAAAAACTAATCAGATGATTAGTTTTGCAGCTCACAATGAAGAAAGCAATCGCTACATTCCTCCTTTCGCTTTTCCTGTTCAGTGCCCTGCTGCCTGCTCAGGTTCGGGAAGATTTGGTGAAGTTTCCCGCCCTGCTCCAGCACTTTCAGGAGCACAAAGCGGAATCGCCCGGACTTGCTTTTTTGGATTTTTACCAAATGCACTACGGTGAGGAGTTCGCCAAGCACAAAGGCGCACACGACCACTCTAAGTTGCCTGGTAAGGAAGTTTGCAACCACCTGCATGCACCCGTTCCTGCGGTATTGCCTTCGGCAATTTTGGCAGTAAAACCCGTCCCAACAACTGCCCAAAACCTGTCAGTTTTCACTGACCAATCCTATTCTTTTTCCCTTCCGCAAGACATCTGGCAGCCGCCCAAAGTGTGATTTACGATTTACGATTTTGGATTTACGATTGCGCCTGAACGCTCATTTTGGATTTAATTCAAAATGTTGCGGGTCAGCAATTTATCTCATTCCAGTTTTGTGAATCGAAGCCTCCCTTTGCCCATTTCCGGCCTCCCCAATCGTAAATCGTAAATCGTAAATCATCTCATGCTGGATTCCATCATTTCCTTTTCTATAAAAAACAAGACCATCGTCGCCCTCGGCACGCTGGCGCTCATCGCTTGGGGTGCATGGTCGTTCACTCGGCTGCCCATAGATGCCATCCCCGACATCACCAACAACCAAGCGCAGGTACTCACCGTCTGCCCGACTTTGGCCACGCCGGAGGTGGAGCAGTTCATCACTTACCCCATCGAAAGCGCCGTGCGGAGCATCCCCGGCGTCATCGAATTGCGGAGCATCAGCCGATTTGGGTTGAGCGTGGTGACGGTCGTTTTCGACGAAGACATTGACAAATACCTCATCCGGCAGCTCGTAAACGAGAAGCTGAAAATGGCCGAGGAACAAATCCCCGCTGGTTTCGGAACACCAGAATTAGCGCCTGTCTCTACAGGTTTGGGTGAAATATTGCACTACCGAATCGAGCCAAAACCAGGCTACGAAGACCGCTACTCGCCCACCGAATTGCGCAGCATCCAAGACTGGATTGTGAAGCGCCAACTGATGGGCATCCCCGGCGTGGTGGAAATCAACAGCTTTGGTGGCTACCTCAAACAGTATGAAGTTGCTGTCACGCCAGCCCGCCTGAAAGCCTTCGGCATCGGCATCGGCGAAGTGTTCTCTGCGCTCGAAAACGCCAACGAGAACACGGGTGGAGCGTACATTGAAAAGAACGCCAACGCCTATTTCATCCGCAGTGAAGGCTTGGCCAAATCGCTCGACGACATCCGCCAAATCGTGGTAAAAACCGAGGGAGGGACGCCCGTGAAAATCGGCGACATAGGCGAAGTGCAAATCGGCAGCGCCATGCGCTATGGGGCCGTCAGCCACAACGGCGAGGGCGAAATTGTGCTCGGCATCGTGATGATGCTAAAGGGCGAAAACGCCGCAAACGTCATCCAGCGAGTGAAGGAACGGGTGGCGCAAATCCAATCGTCATTGCCTGAAGGCATCACCATCACCACTTTTTTGGATCGGGAAAAACTCGTTGACCGCACCATCGCCACCGTAAAGAAAAACCTCATTGAGGGGGCGCTCATCGTCATTTTCATCCTCGTGCTGCTCGTCGGAAACTTCCGGGCGGGGCTCATCATCGCCTCGGTTATCCCGCTGTCCATGCTGTTTGCACTGGGTATGATGCAGCTCACAGGTGTCAGCGCCAACCTCATGTCGCTCGGAGCCATTGACTTCGGGTTGATTGTGGACGGAGCGGTAATTATCGTGGAGGCGACGCTGCACTTCCTCCACGAAAAGGTTTTTCACCAGCGAAAACAGGAGGACGGCAGCTATGCCAGCATCCAGCTTTCGCAAGGCGAAATGGACGAAGCCGTACGCTTTTCTTCCAGTAAAATCATGCGCTCCAGCGTCTTCGGTGTTATCATCATCCTCATCGTTTATCTGCCAATCCTGTCGCTCACGGGCGTGGAAGGCAAGATGTTCAAGCCCATGGCGCAGACCGTCAGCTTTGCACTCATCGGAGCATTGCTCTTGTCGCTGACTTATGTGCCAGCCATGGGGGCTGCATTTTTGAGTAAAAAACTCAAGGCGGAAAAGACTTTTGCCGACCGCATCATTGGTGTTTTTCAAAAACTCTATTTGCCTTCGCTCAATTTTGCTTTGAATTGGAAGAAAATGGTGCTTGGTGCAACGGTTGCTGTGTTCGTACTCGCTGTTTTTCTTTTCTCTCGAATGGGCGGTGAATTCATTCCCACCCTCGACGAAGGCGACCTGATGATGCATGGCTTTTGCAAGCCCGGCACTTCGCTCACACAAACCCTTGAAAGTCATCGGCTTGCGCAAAAAATCATCCTCGAAAACTTCCCGGACGAGGTGGAGCAGGTCATTTCGAAAATCGGTTCTGCCGAAATTCCGACCGACCCAATGGCGCCGGAAACCGCCGACAACGTCATTTTATTGAAGCCAATGGAAGGCTGGACAAAAGCGGAAACGAAGGAGCAACTCGTCGGAATGATAGAGGAAAAAGTCTATCAAGTGCCCGGCATGGCTTTCGAATTCACGCAGCCCATCAAGATGCGTTTCGATGAAATGATGACCGGTGTGCGCTCGGATATTGCTGTGAAAATCTTTGGTGACAACCTCGACAGCCTTGCCCGTGCGGGCCATCGGGTGGAAAATATCATCAAGGACGTACCCGGCTTGGCCGACCTGAAAGTCGAGCAAATAGAGGGCCTTCCGCAAATCGTCGCCCGCTACGACTACGCCAAAATCGCCCGCTACGGTCTCCATGTAAAGGACGTGAACGAGGCACTCCGCACCGCCTTCGCAGGCACTGCTGCCGGTGCCATTTTCGAGGACGAGCGCCGCTTCGACCTCGTGGTGCGCCTTGCCGCCGACCACCGTGCCGACATTGAGGATGTGCGTCAATTGCCCATAGCCACCCCCAACGGCCAACTCATTCCCCTCTCCGAGGTTGCCGACGTGAACTACCGACCTGGTGCTGCGCAAATCAGCCGGGACGATGGCCGCCGCCGAATCGTCGTGAGTGCCAATGTGCGGGGCCGTGATGTGGAAAGCGCCATTGCCGATGTTCAGCAAGCGTTGGAAGGAAAGCTGAAACTGCCGAGTGGTTACTATTTCACCTACGGTGGCCAATTCGAAAACCTGAAAGCGGCGAAAGCCCGTCTTAGCATCGCCGTCCCAGTGGCGCTGTTGCTTATCTTTGGGTTGTTGTATTTTGCCTTTAATTCGTTGAAAGAGAGCACGTTAATCTTCACCGCCATCCCCATGTCGGCGGTCGGCGGTGTGTTTGCGTTGCTGCTGCGGGACATGCCATTCAGCATCTCGGCGGGGGTGGGTTTCATCGCCCTGTTTGGGGTGGCAGTGCTTAACGGCATCGTGCTGATATCCTATTTCAAACAATTGGAACAAGAGGGCGTGGCCAACGTCCACGAGCGCATCGTGCGGGGTGCGCTGGTGCGCCTGCGACCTGTGTTGATGACGGCGGCGGTGGCTTCGCTCGGCTTCCTCCCGATGGCGATTTCGCACGGGGCAGGGGCGGAGGTGCAGCGGCCATTGGCGACGGTGGTCATCGGTGGTCTGGTAACTTCAACGCTGCTGACGCTGGTGGTTTTGCCGGTGTTGTATGCGATGTTTTTCAGGAGGAAGATTGAACAGGCTCGCTAGGAGGATGGTACACGGATTTGACAGATTTACACTGATTCAAATCCGTTTTTATCCGCCAAATCCGTTCAATCCGTAGTCCAATCCTCCTAACGAAAAGAAAGTTTTAAAACACTGATATTCAGTTTTTTATGAAAAAAGTACTCATTTTTATAAGCTTGGTTTGCGGAGCAAAAGCCTCTTTCTCCCAAACCTCCCTCACCGAGCAGCAGGCCATCGAAATGGCGCTCAAAACCCACCCGGCGATGGAGGCTACGAGCCAGTACATCCGCCAACAGGAGGTGTTGAAAAATGCGGGTGCCCCTTGGGAATATTCACAGCTTTTCCACAACGTGACCGCCGACCCGGACCTCGGTGTGTTCGGCACTACGACCGTTGGCCTTAACCAGAATTTTCCTTCGGGAAAAATGACCCGTGCCAACCGGGACCTCCACGCCAGTCGGCAAATGCAGGCCGAGGCACGGCAGGGCATGACCCGCCAGGACATCGTGCGGGAGGTGCGGGACATTTATCACCACCTCAGCTACCTTGACGGCAAGTCGGCGCTTTATAACCGCCTCGATAGTGTATACCAGCGGGTGGCGAAATCGGCGGATGCCCGCTATCGGGCGGGCGATGTCTCCCTTGCGGAGAAACTGGCGGCGCAAGACAAGGCCGCCCAAATCCGGCTGGATGCTCGCACGGTCTATCATGAAATCGAGTTCGACCGCATTATTTTGGGGCAAATGCTGGGGCTGGATGAGGCCGTGCAGCCCGTGGTGGAGCGGCTGCACGAGGGCGAGTTTTCCATTGCCGACACGACACTTTTGCGAACCTCGGCGATGGCGAAATATAGTAAAAGCCTAGTCGAAGTGGCTCGCTCGGAGCAGGAGTTGACGAAGGCAAAATTTGCCCCGACGGCCTCGGCGGGCGTGTACGGGCAGTACCTAGGCAATGGTGACATTTATCCTGGTTGGCAGTTGGGGCTGAACGTGCCTTTGTTCAAAAAATCGCTGAAAGCGCAATCGGAGGCAGCGGGAATCGGCATTGCGGCAGCGAATGCGGAGCTTCGGCAAATCATGCTATCCCAGCAAAACGAGCTTGGGCATCTGCTCCACGAACAGGAGAAGTACCTGATTTTGCTGGAATACTACACGGCCGAGGGTAGGGTGCTGGCGGCTGAACTGCTCCGCACGGGCGAGCTGAACTATTCGCAAGGCGAAATGAGCTACGCCGATTTTGTGCAGTTGCTGGAGCAGGCGGCAGGCATCGAGTTGCAGCATTTGGAGAACTTGCTGGGGCTGAACCAGACAATTATTGAGTTGGAAGCTTTAACCGGACAATAAAAATCCTCTGTGTCCCTCTGTGCCTCTGTGCCTCTGTGCCTCCGTGTTGATATTTAATAAACACGGAGGCACAGAGGGACACAGAGGATTACTAATCAATTATTTACAATGAAAAATACATTCCTTTTCCTCCTAATCTTCGCTGCTTTTTCCTGCGGCAAAAACGAACCGACGACTGAAAAACCTGAAACGGAAGCCACGCACACCAGCGGCGACCTCATCCATCTCTCACCCGGGCAGGTGGAGCAGGCGAAGTTGGAGTTCGGCGGTTTCACCAAAAAGAACCTGTCGGAAACGCTGAAGGTCAACGCTGAACTGGTCGTGCATACGGAGCACACAGCGGACGTGACGGCCTTCTCGGACGGCATCCTTTCCGGCCTTCGCACGACGCTGAACGCCACGGTTCGCAAGGGCCAAGTGCTGGCCACGGTTCGTAAGCCGGACTTGCTGGACATGCAGCAGCAGTTTTTGGAAAACAAGGACCAGATGCAGTTCCTGCAAGCAGAATTTGACCGCTACAAATCGCTGAAAGATGCAGACGCTACGGCTTCCAAGAACTTCACGAAGGCCGAAGCCGACCTGCGGGCAGCGAAGACGACGGGACAGTTGCTGGCTGCCAAATTGCGCCAGTACCAAATCAATCCAGATAAGCTGACGGCGGCAACCCTGAGCACCGAACTCGTGTTGGTTTCGCCTGTGAACGGTATCGTTACTTCTATCAAAACCAACGTAGGAGCGGCTGTGCAGCCAGGAACGATGGTTTGCGAAGTGACTGACCTGAGCCAGTTGCACGCTGACCTTTGGGTGTACGAGAAAGATATTTTGAAGGTAAAAATGGGGCAGCGGGTGCAGCTCGTTTTCCCGGCTAACCCTTCCAAGACTTACCCTGCGGTGATATACAGCATGGATAAAGTGCTCGACCCGGAGAAGCGGGCGGTGCGGGCGCATGCTCGTTTGGAAGGCAGCGCTGCTGGGCAATCCAACTTCGTGAACGGGGCGTACTTGGAGGCAAAAATCGCCACCTCCGGCGGAGGTGAGGGTACTGCCCTGCCGGCAGCTGCCGTGGTGCAGGAGGGTGAGGAGTATTTCATTTTTACCCTTGAAAAAGAAGGTGCTGAGGGCAGCTTTTTCAAAAAAACAAAAGTGACGAAAGGCGGAGAAGCCGACGGCTATGTGGCGGTGACGCCGAGTGAAGCATTGCCAGAAGGAGCGAAAATCGTGTTGAAAGGGGCGTATTATGTGTCGGCGCAAGGTGCTGGCGTGGCTGCTGAGGAATGACATCGCTGGTGCGTGACAAACATCACAGGGCAGTAATAAAAATCACTCGTTATTTGCACCAACATCAGTAAAATAAGGCAGCTTTGCCAAGTTTTTAAGGCTTCAAGATACCGTGTGCAACCAAAGTGTCGGCACAGTGTTCTGAAAAGAAAACTTGATATGAAGTATTTTTTATTCCTTGTATTTTTGGCCGTGGTAGGTCTTTCTTCCTGTTCTTCGGAAACGAACTCGAAGGGCTACACCAACTTGGACGTGCCTGCTTTCAAGGCCAAAATGGCCGAACCGGGCATCGTCGTACTTGACGTGCGCACTCCAGCTGAGACGGCGGAGGGTATGATTGAGGGGGCCATTTTAGCTGATTACGAAGCCGACAATTTTGAGGCGGAAGTGGATAAGCTTGATAAGGAGAAAACCTATCTGGTTTACTGTAAAGGTGGTGGGCGAAGCAGCGAAGCTTGTGGCATCATGACCAAAAAAGGCTTTAAAAACTTGTATAATTTAGAAGGCGGCTATACCGCTTGGATGGCAAAATAGCATTCAACTCAATATGAGATTTCCATACCAAGCGGGCTTATTTTTAAACACTTTTTTACCATGTTGGAAATACTTAGACACCCCTGGCACTGGTCAACAGCGGGGGTTTTGATTGGCCTCATCGTGCCTTTGCTTTTAATTTTGGGCAACAAAAATTTTGGCATCTCCGCCAACCTTCGGCATATCTGTGCCGCCTGTTTCCCCGCCAATATTGACTTTTTCAAATACGATTGGCGCAAGGAAGTCTGGAACCTGTTCTTTGCCGTGGGCATCATCATCGGCGGCTTTCTGGCGGCTACCTACCTGCACGACCCAGAGCAGGTGAAAGTCGCCCCGACGCTGGTTGCCGACCTTGCCCAAAACGGCATTGATGACTTCTCAAATCAGGTGCCTACGCAACTGTTTAACTGGTATAACCTGTTGACAATCAAGGGTTTAATCTTTATAGTTCTCGGCGGGTTTCTCGTTGGTTTTGGCACCCGCTATGCGGGCGGCTGCACCAGCGGCCATGCCATCAGCGGCTTGGCCAACCTCCAAATGCCTTCATTGGTGGCCACCATTTGCTTCATGGTGGGCGGCTTCATCTCGGCCAATTGGATTGTACCGTTTTTGCTAAAACTTTAATAATCAGTAATGAGCAAGATAAAATCAGGCGCAACCGCCGCCATCGCAGAGACCATAAACACGGATTTTGAAGTCCGTTCGCTGGATACCCATTGCGTGAATGCTTCCCAAAAAGAAGTGCCGCTTTGGCACAACCTGAAGTACATGCTGATGGGCATTTTCTTTGGCGTCATTTTGATTAAATCCGAGGTGATTTCTTGGTTCAGAATCCAGGAAATGTTCCGCTTGGAATCCTTCCACATGTACGGCGTCATCGGCACGGCGGTGGTGGTGGGCATCATCTCCATTCTTTTGATTAAGAAACTGAAAATCAAGACGATACGTGGCGAGGAGATTGAGTTTCAGGATAAAAGATTCACGAAAGGCCAGGTCATCGGCGGCCTGATTTTCGGGGTTGGCTGGGCCATCACTGGCGCTTGCCCGGGGCCTTTGCTGGCGCAATTGGGAAGTGGCGTGGGCGTCATCGCCGTCACCATCCTGAGCGCAGTGGCAGGTACTTGGGTTTACGGGAAATTCAGGGAAAAACTCCCAAATTGAACTCACTCAGCTAAAAAACAACAATGGAACCTAACCTATTTCACGATTTTGAACCACGCCTTGTCGAAGAGATTGAGAAAATAGGCACGCTGAAAAAACTCGAAGCGGGCGAGGAACTGATGCGCCCCGGCATGTTCATTCGGAGCATTCCCATTATTTTGTCCGGTAGCCTTAAAATCATGCGGCAGGACGAAAAAGGTAACGAAACATTCCTTTACTTCCTCACAAAAGGGGACACCTGCGCCATGTCCCTCACTTGCTGTTCAGCGAACAAGCCCAGCAACGTGCGGGCAGTGGCCGAAGAAGCGACGGAAATGCTGCTCGTCCCCGTTGAAAAACTCGACGTTTGGATGAGCCTTTACCCATCTTGGAAAACCTTCGTTTTTCAAGCCTACCAGCGCCGCTTTGAGGATATGCTGGAAGCTGTGGATAGCCTTGCCTTCCGAAAAATGGACGAGCGCCTCTGGCGTTTATTGAAGAAAAAGGCGGGGCTACAGGAGAAAAGATACGTTTATTCGACTCACCAAGAACTATCCTCAGAGTTAAATACTTCCCGTGAAGTTGTTACCCGGCTTTTGAAAAAACTGGAAGGGATGGACAGAATCAAAACCCACCGCAACCGGATTGAACTGATGCTGAAATAAAATGGCTTTGCGCAACCAGAAACAAATCACCCCATTGTGACTTTTGGACCTGAACGCCTGCGGTGATTTTTGTCATCTTTGCACCATTCATTTAAAAATTAAAATTGGTCAACATGAAAATCGAACAAATCTATACGGGTTGCCTTGCACAAGGCGCTTATTATATCGAAAGCAATGGCGAGGTGGCCATCATTGACCCACTTCGGGAAATCCAGCCCTACCTCGAACGTGCGGCAGCGGATGGTGCCAAAATCAAGTACGTGCTGGAAACCCACTTCCACGCCGACTTCGTCTCAGGCCATGTTGACCTTGCGAAAAAAACCGGCGCCACCATCGTCTTTGGGCCGAACGCCAAAACGAGTTTTGAAGCGCATATCGCCACGGACGGCGAGGTACTGAAACTGGGCAATATCAGCATTAAAGTGCTGCACACGCCCGGCCACACGATGGAAAGCACCTGCTACCTGCTTTCTGATGAAAACGGCAAGGAAAACGCCATTTTTTCTGGTGACACCCTGTTCATCGGCGACGTGGGAAGACCCGATTTGGCACAAAAATCAACGCTGACCATGGCCGATTTGGCGGGCCATCTTTTCGACAGCTTGCGCAATAAGGTAATGACCCTGCCCGACGATGTGACGGTTTACCCAGCGCATGGTGCAGGTTCTGCCTGCGGCAAAAACATGTCGAAGGAAACTGTTTCGACCATCGGTGCGCAGAAGGTCAATAACTACGCCCTCCGTGCAGACATGACCAAGGCCGAGTTCGTGCATGAAGTGACGGACGGGCTTTTGGCGCCGCCAAAATATTTTCCCGAAAATGTCCGCCTGAACAAAGAAGGCTACGCCAGTTTTGAAGAGGTGATGAAGCGAAGCGCTCAGGCCTTGTCGCCTAGGGCTTTTGAAGAAGCAGTAAATGCGACTGGTGCTTTGATGTTGGACGTGCGCCACGAGAGCGAGTTTTACAAGGGATTTATCCCCAACTCAATATTCATTGGCCTTGGTGGCCAGTTTGCCCCGTGGGTGGGTGCTTTGGTGGCCGATGTGAATTTACCATTGGCATTGATAGTAGAGCCGGGCAAAGAAGAGGAAGCAATTACTCGCCTCAGCCGTGTCGGTTTTGATAATGTGGTGGGTTATTTGGAAGGCGGATTTGAGGTTTGGAAAAATGCTGGTATGGAAGTTGACAGTTTAAATTCGATTACAGCAAATGAGCTGGCTGAAGCATTGAAAAACTTTAGTCCCGAACATGTATTAGATGTGCGTAAGCCCAGCGAATTCGCCGCTGAACACGTTAAAGATGCAGCAAGTGTGCCGCTGGATTTCATCAACGAGTACATGGGCGACCTTGACCGTCAGAAAAAATATTTCGTGCATTGCGCTGGCGGCTATCGCTCCATGATTGCTGCTTCGATATTGAAATCAAGGGGTTTTGAAAATATCGTGGACGTAAGCGGCGGTTTTAAGGCAATATTGGAATCTGGGAAATTTGAAACAACAGATTATGTCTGCCCGAATACGCTGAAACGACAAAAGGAAAAAGAGGTTAGCGCTTGAAAAAGAATTGTTTAAAAATTCTTTTTTCTCGTTACGTGAACTATTTTTCAATTTTACTATTTTATTATCGATTTTTAATTCATTTTTGCATTCTAAACGGAACAGACTAGGCCAACGTGCCTTCTAAGATAAATTGTTTTCATTTGGTTTTTTAGGGTTATTCAGGGTAGCTTCGGCTACCCTTTTTTTTTGCCAATAACTGAAAAGTGATTATTGTCGCAATGCTTCTTTGCTCCTTCCACTAATTTTACGGGATAATTTTTCAACTAAAAAAAGCTACCATGCTCAATATTTTCAAGTCCCTTTTTAAAAATGACGCCTACGAAAACCTGCCTGCCACCGATTTTTTGGTGCAGTTTAAATCCACGCCCAATGCTGTCCTCCTCGATGTGCGCACTCCCGGCGAAGTGGCCGCAGGCATACTGGAAGGCGCTAAAAGCATAGATTTTCAAAATCCAAATTTTGCCACCAACGTCGGCAAACTTGACAAGACCAAATCCTATTTCGTCTATTGCCGCAGCGGAATGCGCAGTGCCAGTGCTTGCCGCACGATGCATGGCATGGGTTTCACCAAATTGGTCAATTTGAGCGGGGGCTACCTGTCGGTTTAAAAAAAGAAAACGGGCCAGCGACTGATGCACTGGCCCGTTTTTGTTAAGTTCAATTTCAAAAAAAACTGGCTTTACCTTCCCACCACCAGCCGTTTCACGACCACCGTTTCATTCACGATGACCCGAAGGAAATAAACCCCCGTTGCGACGCCATTCATATCTAGCTCGATGGCTTTATTTGAAACGGTGGCTGTCTGCAAGGGCAGTACTGCCTTACCTGATAGGCTGTAAACTTGAAGATTCACTGGAGCTTCTTTTGCCAAATCAAACTCCACGAAAAACCGCCCTGAACTTGGATTGGGTGAAACCGTGATGCTTTGCTCCATGCTCCGCTCATTGCTTGCATTCAATAAGTCAACGACAATCAAAATTTCCGTAGAACAGCCGTTCAGGTCAGTTACAATCAAGTTGTAATCCCCCTCCGTTAGGTCGGCAAGGTCTTCATCATTGGAGTAAAAACTGCCATCGTACAGCCATTCGTAGCTGTACCCACCAGCACCTCCGCTAGCGGTGACATTGATTTTGCCATTTGACCCGCCATCCGAACCTTGCACTTCATCAACGACAATTTCCACAGGCGTCGGTTCAGCTACTTCTACCGTTTGCGTTGCCAAGCAGCCCTGTGCATCCGTGACGCTGACGCTGTAAATTCCAGCTACGAGGCCAGTGGCGGTCTGCGTTGTCTGATTGTCAAGGTCGCTCCAAACGTAGTTGAAAGGCACTGTGCCGCCAGTTGCCATTGCCGTTGCGGCCCCATCGCTGTCACCCGTGCAGCTTGGCATTGCGAAGCTGGTACTTACGGTGAAATTGCTGATGACTGTCACGGTAAATGAACAAGTGGCGGTGTTGCCATTGCCGTCATCGGCAAGCCAAGTGACGTTCGTCGTGCCACCCGGAAAAATGGCACCACCAGCCGGACCTGTGACCAGTGATAGTATTGGCGTACTGCAATTGTCCGAAGCCGTTGGGTCTGCATAATCCACCATCGGCGCACAGGAGCCATTGTCCACGGTCATGCTTTGTGGGCAAGTGATTACAGGTGGGTTTTCATCGGTGACCATCACCGTTGCAGTTGCGCTTGAAATATTTCCAGAAGCATCCATGACGGTCAGCGTTACAATGTTTTCACCAATTTGGTCGCAGCCGAAGTCGGTTTTGTCCAACGTCCGAGTGGCGATTCCGCAGTTGTCGGTGCTGCCGCCGTCCACCATGGCTGGGGTGATGGTGGCGATTCCGCTACCGTTCAAACTGACGATAATGTCGTTGCCAATTGCTATTGGCGCTTCGGTGTCCGGTAGAGCCATTATTTCGAAGTTCATCGAAGCTGTGCAATTGTTGGCATCGCTCAGGATGACCTCGTAATTGCCAGCGTTGAGGCCGGAAACGGTCGAGGTTGTAGCGCCATTTGACCAAGAAAAAGCATAGCTGGGCGTACCGCCAGCTCCACTTACCGCAATCGAACCGTCATTCCCACCCACACATTCGAGGTTGTTTTGGGTCAAAATTTCAATCGAAAGCGCAGCAGGGGCCGTAATTTCAATGGCCTCATTCGCGGCACAGCCATTTCCATCCGTCACGCTCACCGTGTAAGTCCCGGCGCTTAAGTTCCCGATGGAGCTGCCAGTGCCGACGTTTGTTCCGGCCGAATTTGTCCAAGCATAGGTGATGGGGTCTTCAAAGCCTGCCGTGCTCACCTGCGCCGTGCCATCGTTGCCGCCAAAACAACCTACATTTTCACTGGAAATATTCAAAGTCAGCCCGATGCAGCCAAATGGCGAAACCGTTGCGCAGCTGCTAAAAACACATCCGTTGGCATCTGTTGCGCTCACGCAATAGCTGCCCGGCACCAAGCCTGTGATAGCGGAAGTGGTGGCATTGTTGCTCCACAAGTAGGTGTAAGGCGCCACTCCGCCTGTCATCGCCACGGAAGCCGTCCCGTCATTTGCCCCAACGCCCGATTCGCCGGAGGCGGACAAAATCCCCGTGAGTGCAGGTGGTTGGGAAATGACCACTTGAATGGTGGCCAAGCAGTCATTTTCATCGCTCACGCTGACGGTGTAGGTTCCGGCTGGCAGGTCGTTTTGCGAAGCACCAGCACCACCGTTTGACCAAGCGTAGCTGTAACCGGGCGTGCCGCCCAAAGCACTGACAGTGGCAGCGCCGGAGCTTTCGCCATTGCAGCTGACGTTGGTTTGTTGTAGGCTTAGGTTTAGTGCAGCTGGCGCAATGAGCGTCACGTTGCCCGTCACGTTGCAGCCATTTCCGTCAAGCACGGAGACCGTGTAGCTGCCGGCTGCGAGGTTGGAAATGGTGGAACTTGTGCCACCGTTCGACCAAGTGTAGGTGAATGGGTCTGAACTGCCATTGACGGTGGCGGTGGCAGAACCGTCGGATTCGCCGTTGCAGCTTGGGTTTGCGGAGGTCATGTTCGCTGTCACGCCTGCGCAACTGAAACTCGCCACGGTAACCGTTTGGCTCATGACGCAATTATTGGCGTCTGTGACGGAAACCGTGTAATTGCCAGGGGTAAGACCCGTGATGGTTTGAGTGGTAGCGCTCGTGCTCCATGCGTAGGCATAACTAGGGACGCCGCCTGTAGGCGCTGCATTTGCCGTGCCGTTGTTTGCCCCCACGGAAGTTTCTCCCGTTGCGGTAGCGTTTGCATTCAGCGCTGGTGGTTGCGTGATGGTCACGCTGGCGGTGACCGTGCAGTTGTCGGCATCGGTGATAGTGGCGATGTAAATGCCAGCGGCTAGGTTCGTGATTTGGGCAGTTGTTGCGTTGTTCGACCAAGCGTAGGCGTATGTTCCGTTGCCACCTGTGGCAGCTACCGTTGCGCTGCCTGAGTTCGCCCCGTTGCAAGCCACGTTTTGCGAAGCAGAAATGGAGGCGTTGAGTGCTGGCGTCTGTGTGACAAGTGCCGTATCGGTTTTTGCGCAGCCAGAAGTCGTGTTTGTGACCAAAATAACATAAGTGCCAGCGGCATTCACCGTTGGATTTGGCGTGTTGCCACCTGACTGGATGCCGGGGCCGGTCCAGTTGTAGCTGAAATTTGGCCCTTGCGAGGAGCCAGAGCCGTCCAGTACCACGGAGGTGTTATTGCAATTGAGTGCCCGGTTTGGCCCTGCACTGGCCGTTGGCAAGGTGGTATTGGAAGCTACGGTCACGTTGGAACTTGCTGTGCAGCCGTTGACTGAATTCGTAACCGTGAGTGTGTAGGAAGCAGGCAAATTCACGACTGGCATGAGTGTGGTGGCACCGCTCACAATGTTGCCGTTGGTGGTTGTCCAGTTGTAGCTGAAATTGTTGCCTTGCGAAGAGGCGGAGCCATTCAATATAACCTCTGCTGTTGTGCAAGTGATGGGCGATGCACTGCCAGCATTTGCCACAGGTGGCGTGATGTTTTCGGTGACGCTTGCGCAATCGGTGGCCGTACAACCGTTGAGGGTGTTGGTTACTTTCAGGCAGTAAGTGCCGGGATCATTCACGGTGGGCGTCAGGGTAGTTGCACCACTTACAATGTTTCCGTCTGAGGTTGTCCAGAGGTAGGTGAAATTATTGCCCTGAGAAGAGGTATTACCGTTCAGTTGCAGGCTAGTGATGGTACAGTTCAACAAACCGTCCGGGCCAGCATTGGAGGTGGGAGGGGTGATATTGCTTGTCACCGTGGTATTGTCATTGGCCGTGCAGCCACTGGTGTTGTTTGTGACTGTGAGGGTGTAAGTCCCGGACGAATTAACGGTGGGTGTTAGCGTCGTTGCACCGCTTACGATGAAGCCGTTTGTAGTTGTCCAGAGGTACGAAAAGCCGCCTGTGGAAGAGCCAGCGCCATTGAGCATTGGGGTAGAAGTGGTACAGGTGATTTGAGCAGTTGGGCCAGCTTCGGCTATTGGCGGGATGGTATTTGAATTAATCGTGACGGTATTGGTAGCGACACAGTTGTTGTTATCTGTTACCGAGACAGTATAAGTACCTGCGCTCAAGTTTGCCGTTGGCCCATTCTGGCCATTGGACCAAGCATAGGTGTAGGATGGCGTGCCTCCAACTGCCTGTGCCGTCGCACTGCCCATTGGAACGAGGCAGGTGATGTCCGTTTGGCTCACAATATTGGCAAGGAGCTGCGGCGGCTGCGTGATGGTCACCGAACCAGTTCCCGATCCACCGACGGCATTTGTAACCGTGACGGTGTAGGTGCCTGCCATGAGATTGTTGATGGTAGCGCCAGAACCGCCGTTCGACCACATATAAGTATAAGGCCCGCCCCCGCCGCCGGAAGCCGAAGCTGTTGCCGAGCCATTATTTCCGCCAAAACAATTGACATTGGTGCCAGAAACCATAACAGTAATTGGGCCGCCGCCACCCACCAAAGTAGTAGTAGCAGTTGTAGTGACTACGTTATCGTTCGAAGTGCCACCTCCGCCATCCACGAGGTTGGCAGCCGTGTAAAGTCGGATATCACCGTTGGAGGTAGGCGGGGCTGTCCAGTTCACTGTAAAGGAAACCATGTTGTTGACGAAGCCTTGGGGCGATGTTTGCTCAAAATAATACTTGTTGCCAGTGAATTGCACGGTGGAAAATGGGCCGGCATTACTCAATTCGCCAGCGTTATTGTTGTTGCCTATTTGCTGCGCAACCAGTTGAAAACCAGCAGCTTGTGGGTCGCTGTTGGTGCGCTGGATGGTCACCGTCAGTGGATAGACCATATTTGGCATCACGGTGGAAGGCAGGCCATTAATGGTCACATTGCCAGTGCCACTGCCGCTACTGTGGCAGCCACCTTGCGAACTTGAACAGGTGTTGCCGGAAGCCGGGGCGCCTGTATAGCCATTGGGCGGGTTACCGGAGTTGGACAATTGGAAATAGGCTATCAGCAGCACAGCGAACAGCAGGTAAACTGAGTTGAGTTTTTTTTTCATTACAGGATGTGGTTAGTGTGTCTTAAAATCTTGAAATTGGAATAGCAGCAGTTGCGATTAATTTTTTACGCCTAACTTAAAAAGCAGGCTAGCGCAATGCTTGGGGAAAGGAAAATAGGCTGACCAAAAGTCGCAATTTTTAGATGTTGGTACACCTTATTTTCAAAAAAGGCCAATGGCCGACATTTGCCTAAAACCACACTTTAAATACAGGTTTAACGAAAAACCCCTTTTGAGAAAAGCTAGATGCTTACCTTTGCCCCGTCTCATTTGGGGTGCCTTTTTTTGAGTTGACAGTTCGGCAGTTCGATAGTTGGCAGCCAGTTTACAGTTGTTTAGAAGTACACAGCTTGAAATTTTACAATTTTGATGCTAGTAGAACCTGACTATTTGACTGCGAACTGACTGCAAACTGCCCACTATCGAACTGCCGAACTTTAAAAGGCTGAGATCACACCCATCGAACCTGCCCGGGTAATGCCAGGTAGGGAAATGAAGCAAAGTTCTGCATTGAGGCAGCTCTTCATTTAAGATTGGTAACCCATCGTGTGCCAGGCCGAAAAGCTTGGTGGTTTTTTCACTTTCAAAATTTACACGATGAAAAAGTTACTTTTTGCAGGCTTCGCCCTGCTGTTTTCCACTTTCCTTTTTTCACAAAAAATCACGGGAAAAATTACCGACCTGGAGGGCAGCCCGCTCCCCGGTGCCACCGTGCTGCTCCTCGAAACCAAACAAGGCACCGTGGCCGACGGGCTGGGTAATTTTGAAATACTGCCTTCAGCATCAGGCAGTTATACGCTGCAAGTGAGCTTTGTTGGCTTCGAAAAAATGACCCGAACGGTGACATCACCAAGCACGGAACCACTCCTTTTTTCGCTCGAAGCCTCTGCCAACCTCCTCCACGAACTCACCGTGACTGCCGTGCGGGCTGGCGAAAAAGCGCCGTTCACCTACACCAATATCAGCGGTGAAACGCTCCAAGCCCGCAACCTCGGCCAAGACGTGCCCTACCTCCTCGACGCCACACCCTCCGTCGTGACAACGAGCGACGCCGGGGCAGGAGTGGGCTACACGGGCATCCGCATCCGGGGCACGGACGCCAGCCGCATCAACGTGACCATCAACGGCGTGCCGCTCAACGACGCTGAGTCGCAAGGGGTGTTTTGGGTGGATTTGCCGGATGTAGCGGCTTCCACGGAGAGTATCCAAATCCAGCGGGGCGTGGGCACTTCGACCAATGGTGGCGGAGCATTTGGCGCATCTATCAACTTGAATACCAGTGAATTACAGGCTGAGCCTTACGTGGAAGTGTCAGGAACAGCTGGGTCGTTCAATACCCAAAAAGCCAGCGTGAAACTCGGTTCCGGGCTGTTTGGCAAAAATGCAGCGGCAGCTCAGACAGGCTTCACTTTCGATGCCCGTGGCAGCGTCATCAACTCCGACGGGTACATCGACCGGGCAAGCTCACAGCTGCGGTCGGCCTATTTTTCGCCTGCTTTTATTGGAAAAAAATTCACACTGCGGGGCATCGTTTTGCATGGCGACGAGCGCACCTACCAAGCTTGGTACGGCTTGCCAGCGCAGTACATTGACCAAGAAAAACTCCGCACCTACAATCCCGCCGGGACAGAAACTGCAGGCTCACCTTATTCAAACCAAGTGGATGATTACCGCCAAACACATACGCAACTCATTTACAATCAGGAACTTAGCCGAAATTGGCATTTCAACCTGACGGGGCATTATACCCGTGGTTTGGGGTATTACGAAGAATATAAAAACCAGCAGGACATCTGCGAGTACGGCTACCCCACCGATTTTTGCCCCACCTACAGCGACCTCGTTCGCCGCCGCTGGCTCGACAACCATTTTTTTGGGGCCATCGGTGCGGCCAATTTTCAGAGCAACGACCAGCGTTTGCAGCTCAATTTGGGCGGCGGGGTACACCGGTACCTCGGCCAACATTACGGGACGGTGGTACAGGCAGAAGGGTTGGTCTTCAACCCTGACCTGCATTACTATGACGAGCGTGGGAACAAGACCGATATGAATGTTTTCGCAAAAGCACAATACGGACTGACACAGAAACTGAGCGGCTTCCTAGACCTCCAGTTCCGACAGGTGAATTATGAAATCATCTTAAATAGCTTGCCCGACAAACAAGTAACCAACGCCGACTACTTGTTTTTCAACCCCAAGGCAGGCCTTTTTTACGAAGTAAATAAAAAACTGGCGCTCTACTCCTCCTTTGCCGTAGGCCAAAAAGAACCGAACCGGGATGACTTCACGGACGCTCGGGAAGGCCAATTGCCGAAGGCAGAGCAACTTTACAACACGGAAGCAGGCGTAAAATACAGTGGGGAAAAACTGGCGTTGGGCCTCAATTTTTACCACATGCGCTACAAAGACCAATTGGTGCTGACGGGAAATATCAACGACACCGGCGCACCCATCCGAATCAATGTGCCGGACAGCTACCGCATGGGGGTAGAAGTGACAGGAAGGGCACTGCTCGGCCAGCATTTTTCCGCTGACGCAAACGCCACATTGAGCAAAAACAAGATCAAATCCTTCACGGAGTACGTGGACAATTGGGACACGGGCGAGCAGGCCATTTTTGACCGGGGCACTACCGATATCGCCTTTTCGCCGAGTGTGGTGGCCTTTGGCAGGTTCACATGGGGTGCTTCGCAAAGCTTCGCAAAAGATGGTCTGGGGCTTTCCGTTGCACTGGCGGGCAAGCACGTGGGCAGGCAGTTCATGGACAATACCTCCAACGAAAACACGGTGCTGAATGCCTACACCACTTTTGAGGCGCAGGTGCGGTACGTGGTAAAGCCAAGTTTTTGCAAGGAACTGAGTTTTAACCTCTTGGTGCAAAACCTGCTTGACAAACACTATTCGTCGAATGCTTGGACGTACCGATACTTGTCGGGCGAAGATTATTCGGAATTCGACCCTTACACCCGTCGGGAGGGCGGCAATTTTTACAACCTGACGGGCTACTACCCACAGGCTGGCCGCTACTTTTTGCTGGGGGTGACGGTGAATTTCTGATTTTATAAAATAGCTTAGTCGCGAGGAGGATTGGACTGCGGATTAGGCGGCTGCGGCTGATGAAAACGGATTTTTCTCGTACCACGTTCTTAATCCGTTTTCATCCGATAAATCCGCTCCATCCGTGGTCCAATCCTCTTCGCGCATGTTCAAGATTTTATGATAAACAACCTGCACCTCCTATCCATGCTGGAACGGCACGAAACGACGTTCGGGGAAGAGCTGAAATTCCGATACGACACCTTCAATTTCGTAAAGGCAAACCCGGATTACTGGCAGCGCTCCAACCTCGTCGGGCATATCACTGGCTCTGTTTGGGTGCTCAGTCCCGACGGCCAGAACGCCCTCCTCATTCACCACAAAAAACTCGACCGTTGGTTACAGCCCGGCGGCCATGTGGATGCACAGGACGAAACCATTTGGGCAACCGCCCTACGAGAGCTTGTCGAAGAAACTGGCCTTAGGGATGTGTCCATGCCAAGCAACCGAGTGTTTGATGTGGATGTGCATGAAATACCTGCCCGTGGGGAGGAGCCAACCCATTTTCACTACGACCTGCGGTTTCTTTTCCAAGCTAATACGGAGGTGCTGGATGCCGATTTTTCTGAAGTGAAAGACATCCGCTGGGTGCCAATTTTGGACCTAATTGACGAAGGCACGGAACAGTCCATTCGCCGCATGGCGTTGAAAACAGCTAGCATTTAACGTCGTCAAGGTTTGAAAACTCGACGACGTTATGGCTGTGCTTGTCGCTAAAATCAAGTTAATATTGGCCTTTTAAAACAAACCTTCAACCTGCACTGCTACTTTTGCGTTATCAACGTCTTTCGCCCCAATCACTAATTACCAATCACTAATCACCGCCATGTTAGAAGTACAACAGCTCACCAAAACCTACAATTCCGGCAGCAAATCACTGACCGTGCTCGATGATGTCAGCTTCAAACTGGAAGCGGGGCAAACCTTCGCCATCGTTGGCCCATCGGGCAGCGGAAAGACGACCCTGCTCGGCCTTTGCGCTGGCCTCGACCGCAGCAGCAGCGGCTCCGTCATCCTCAATGGCATTCGCCTCGACGACCTCGACGAGGACGAACGGGCGCAGGTTCGCAGCCAGCATGTGGGTTTTGTTTTTCAAAATTTCCAACTAATACCGACTCTCACCGCCCTCGAAAACGTGATGGTGCCGATGGAATTGCAGGGGCAAAAAGGCGCTTCTAAAAAAGCGATGGAACTGCTCGAAAGGGTGGGGCTGGCAGACCGCACTCACCACTTTCCGGCACAGCTTTCCGGCGGGGAGCAACAGCGGGTAGCATTGGCTCGGGCCTTCTCGAACAGCCCGAAAATCCTCTTCGCCGATGAGCCGACTGGCAACCTCGACCCGGAAACCCACGATGTGGTGGAGCGCCTGCTTTTTGAATTGAACCGGGAGGCTGGCACGACGCTCGTACTCGTCACCCACGACCACGAACTGGCGGCAAAAACGCAGCGGGTTTTGAAGCTGAAAGGCGGTAGAATGGTGAATTAAGATTTCATTAAATGCCAGTGTATTGTGATTACCCTAGTTTACGCTTAATTTTGCAAGCGTTTTGGAGTAAACCTTGCATCCAGAATCCATTTTCACACAAAAATTTTCAATCATGAAGTCATTGGCCTTTACTTTTTTTGCTGCATTGTTCGCCACGGTTTGCCTCTCGTTTGTCTTTCCTTTTACCGAAGGAGAGGCAGAAAAAGAAGTGGTGCTCACCTGCAACGTAAACGCCTGCGACAAGATTGACTCCATTTATCTCTACGAATTCAACGGTATCGTCTTCAAAAAAGCTAGCACTGCGCCGACCAAGGATTGGGCGACCTATAAATTCAAGGTGCCTGCGACATCGCCCCGTTTTTACTACGTGGGCTTGGATGCGAGCAACATGAAACCCATCATTCTTGGGACGGAAAACAACCTGACACTGAACGGCATTTGTTCCCAGTTTCAAGGTGCTCAACTGCCGGATTCTGACCTGAACAAGAATTACGAAGTGGTGAAAAACCGACTCAACAAAGACAAAAACGAGTTCAGTTCCCTGCTCCAACAGATGCAAACCGCTGACCGCCAAGGCAATGTGGACATGACCAATGCGGTAATTCTTAAAATCGCCGATCTCGACAAACGCCGCCTGAGCTACCTCGATTCTTTGAAAAAAGTAAGCCCGTATCTCGGCAAAGTAGCGGCCATCAACACCTACGTCAGCTACCAAATCCACGGAAGTGCCGACATGACGGAGCTGGAGTATTTTGCTACCAAATATTTCCAGTTTGTGGATTGGAAAGATGTTGATTACAACTACCTGCCTTGGGTTTTTGAGCAAATGAAAAGCTATGCTCAAACGCTTTCAAGCGTGGGTTTTCCTGATGGTTTGCAGAAGGATTTCATGGATAAACTGTTGGTACAAATACCCGCCAATAGCCGCACCCACATGCTGGCGATGGGCGGTATCATCAACGGACTCCAAGCTGCCAAAAGTCCCCTGCTCGGCAACTATGCCCAGCGGTTTCTTGAAAAATACCAGAAAACGGAACCGGAAGCTGCCGCCCAAGTTGCGCAGCTAATGAAAATGTCCGGCAGCTTCATCGCAGGGGGCGAAGCGCCTGATTTCACGATGAACGATCGGGATGGCAAGCCCGTAAAACTCTCCGATTTTCGGGGAAAAGTGATGCTGGTTGACTTCTGGGCAAGCTGGTGCGGCCCTTGCCGCCGGGAGAACCCCCACGTGGTAGAACTTTACAAACACTACCACGACAAAGGCTTCGATGTGCTTGGCGTAAGTTTGGATAAAACAAAAGAACCTTGGCTGCAAGCCATCGAAAAAGACGGCCTCGTCTGGAACCATGTTTCTGACCTTCAGGGTTGGAGCAACCAAGCGGCTCAACTCTACGGCGTCACCTCCATCCCAAGCACGGTACTGGTGGACAAGGACGGTAAAATACTCGCCCGAAACCTGCGTGGCGACCAATTGACAGCGAAATTGAAGGAGATTTTCGGGGAGTAAATGGCTGTTTGGCGCTACTCACAGCTCGAAACTCAGCAGATTAATGGCTTCTATCCAACGCCATCACCACGTACATTGCCGAATAAATATCGTTGTAAAACTCCCGTACCAGCTCGAAGCTGACGTTTGATTGGAACAGTCTCGGTTCCAAAATATCCTTTTCGTTCCACAGTGCCACGTAGCAATTCTCACCCAAAATGGACATGCTGATGCTGTCGTGGCTTTTGCCATAGGTGAGAATAAAACCCATTAATTCCTCTGTCAGCAATTCGGTGACTTTGGTGTTCCGGCTGCCGTAGGTGATGTACGCTTCCCGAAATTTTGGGTTTTTGACGAACCCGTCCATGTTTTGCCCACCGCTACCGACGTAGGCTTTTACGGTTTCGGAAAGGTAAGGCAGCTTCGCCCTTGGCACCACGAGGACGGAACCTTTGAGCGGGTAATGGAATTTTGCCCGAAGGAAAACTCCTCGAAAAACGGAGTCCAGCCGCTGCCGCACCCTCGAAAATTCCTCCACTTTCAGTTCAGATAATTCAAACTCCACATCGCCGATGCGGCCTTCGATGAAATCTTCGCCTTGGTAAACAGCGGGGCGAGTTACAAAAAGTTTGCTCCGCAAAAATTTATCCATCGGAATACTTCGCTTGGCGTGGTATTTTAGGTCGCCAAATAAGGCCCCATCGTCAATGAAATCAAGCACCAATTTGACGATTTTCGGCTTAAACTCCGCCGTGAACCGCCGCACCCTCCCACCGACAATGGTGAGGTAAAGCATGAACGGCAGGGACGCCATCGCCGCAAACAGGAACTCCGACAGCGAATACACCAGCACGACCACCACCAGCCACAGCACCGCCGAAAGCAGTATCAGCCGCAACATGCGCAGCCGCTGCTTGTCCAACCGCATCAGTTCCGGATGGATGGTCTGGTTGTAAAAAATGCGAAATTCTGAAGGATTCACAGTTAGATATTGCGGATTGTGGATTGCGGACTGCGGATTGGAGGCCAAGCTCAGAACCAAAATTTTTTGAGGTTCCGATATCCCAAATCCGCAATCCGCAATCCGAAATTAAAGTGACTTCGTACGCCCCCCGTCCACTGGCAAATTGATGCCGGAAATGTAGGAGGCGGCAGGTGATGCCAAAAAAGCCACGGCAGCGGCCACTTCGCTTGGTTCAGCGATGCGGCGCAGCGGGATTTCTTTTTTCCAATTTTCAAAAATAGCCGCCGGTTCTGCGCCGGTTTTGGCGGCATTGGCGGTGGCGATTTCTTCCAGGCGTCCCGTCATCGTGGACCCGGGCAGCACGTTGTTCACGGTGATGCCGAACGGGCCAAGCTCTCCGGCCAGCGTTTTCGACCAATTGGCCACGGCGCCACGGATGGTGTTTGAGACGCCCAGACCTTCAATCGGCTGCTTGACGGAGGTGGAAATGATGTTGATGATTCGCCCAAAACCAGCTTCTTTCATGCCCGGTGTGGTCAGTTGCATCAGTACATGGTTGCAAATCAGGTGGTTGTTGAAAGCTTGTAAAAATGCTTGTCCAGTAGCATCGGAAGCAGGTCCGCCTGGAGGGCCGCCCGTGTTGTTGACGAGGATGTGGATGGGCTTGCCGATGACCAAGCCGTGTACTTTTTTGTGCAGATCAGCGGCGTCGGTGAAGTCGGCGACGAGGAAATCGTGCTGCTGCCCTTGCGAAGCATCCAATGTGCCCAGCACCTCCGAAAGTGCTTCGGCGCTGCGGGAAACGAGGGTCACATTTGCGCCAAGCAAAGCCAACTCAACGGCCACTGCCCGCCCGATGCCTTTGCTGCTGCCGCCTACGAGGGCGTTTTTTCCAGTTAGGTTTAAGTTCATTTTCGTTGAAAAAATGCGTTCATTTGCCCCAAGCAATATTGCCCGAAGGGCAGCGTAATTTCGGGCGAAAGTAACTAAACTGAATGTTTATTTCGGATTTCGGATTGCGGATTTCGGATCGGGGGCCTGAGAACACCATAGATTTTGGGTTCCTGCTTGGCCTCTAATCCGCCATCCGCCATCCGCAATCCGCCATCGCAAAGCTCATGCAAAAGCCTTTCAACGTCATGAAATGGGTGGAGGAAAACCGCCACCTGCTCCAGCCGCCCGTCGGCAACAAGCAAATCTACCTCGACAACGAGGACTACATCGTGATGATGGTCGGCGGCCCGAACGGCCGCAAAGACTACCACTGGGAAGACGGCGAGGAGCTTTTTTACCAACTCCAAGGCGACATTTCCGTGAAAATCATCAACGAGGACGGCCAGCCGGAGACCATCCACATCCGGGAGGGCGAGATGTTCCTGCTGCCGCCCCGCATCCCACACTCGCCGCAGCGCCCCGCCAACACAGTCGGCATCGTCATCGAGCGATACCGTAACCCCGGCGAAGTGGACAAGCTGATGTGGTTTTGTGAAAACTGCAACCACAAACTCTACGAAGCTGGCTTTCCGCTCAAGGACATTGGTACGCAAATCAAGGCCGCCATCGGTGAGTTCATGGGCAGCGAGGAGCACCGGACTTGTGACAAGTGCGGAACGGTGATGGAGAAAATGTGAAGTGATTGCGGATTGCGGATTTGCGAATGCGGATTGGATTCATCGGTACTTCTTCAGTACTTTTTGCCAACTGCATCTCCCTTCCCGCAATCCGCAATCGAAAATCCGCAATCCGCAATCGAATGATCTACTTCGCCTCCGACTTTCACCTCGGCTCCGACGGCAAACTGACCAGCCGGGAGCGGGAACGGCTCATTGTGCGCTGGCTGGACACTATTGCCCCCGATGCTGAGGCGCTTTACCTCGTTGGGGACGTGTTCGACTACTGGTTTGAGTACAGCCGGGCTATTCCGAAGGGCTACGTCCGACTGCTCGGCAAGCTGGCGGAAATGCGGGACCAAGGGCTGCCCATCTATTTTTTTACCGGCAATCATGATATGTGGGTGTTCCGGTATTTCGAGGAAGAATTGGACATCCCGACCTACCGAGCGCCAATCACTCGGGAGTTTTCTGGTAAAAAATTCTTCATCGGCCACGGCGATGGGCTGGGGAAGGGGGACTACGGCTACAAGTTTATCAAGGCTGTCTTCGCAAACCGGGCCTGCCAGTGGGCCTTCGAGCGGCTGCATCCCAACGGCGGCCTCTGGGCGATGACCACCTTCAGCGGGACGAGCCGGAAGGCTAATCCCAGCGACCCGAAGTTCCAGGGAGTGGAGCGGGAGCGGCTCGTCGGTTTCTGCAACGACTACCTCGACCAAGTGCCGGATATGGATTTTTTCGTTTTTGGCCATCGTCACTTGCCGATTGATTACACACTTAAAAACGGGAAAAGCCGTTACCTAAACTTAGGTGACTGGCTAGCGTTCAATTCCTACGGCGTTTTCGACGGCCACGATTTACAACTTCGTTTTTTTGAAAATGAACATGGGAAAGCATTTGGGAAATAGCTTGCACTTGCTGCTTTTTTTGGTTTTTTCCTTCGGAAAAGCTGCCGTGGTAGATTGCCAAACCCCGCCCATTTTTACCGAAAAAATAAAAAACTTCACCACCGACAACCTCGGCAATATTTACACTTTTACCCTTGACAACCAAGTGGTTAAATACTCGCCCGAAGGCGTGGAGCAGTTCCGCTACCCCAATCGGACGCTCGGCGATGCTAGCCTGCTCGATGCCACCAACCCGTTTCACCTGCTGCTGTTTTTCCCGGAGTACCAGACGGTGCTGACGCTCGACCGGACGCTCTCCGTGACGGGGCAATTCAACCTGTTCCAACTGGGGTTTCAGGGGGCAAAAGCGGTGGGCACTTCCAGCGACGGGATGCTGTGGGTGTATGACGAGACGAGTTTCTTACTGAAAAAAATAGATGCGGGCGGCACGGTTATCGCAAAGAGCGGTGACTTGAGTTTGGCAATCGGCCAAGCACTGCATCCTGTTTTCTTGGTGGAACGGGAGCAAACCGTGTTCCTGAATGACCCAGAAGTGGGCGTGCTCGTGTTCGATGCCTTTGGGCAATACCGCAAAACGATTCCTTTGCTTGGCCTCAATCAGTTTCAGGTGCTCGATGACCAGTTGGTCTATTTTCGGGAAGGTCAGCTCTGGTCGTTTCATTTGGCGGCACTGTTGGAACGTTCATTTTCACTGACCACTGACCTGACGCAAGCCTCCAAGGTGCAAGTTGCAAACGGGGTTTTCTATGTCCTTGAAAATGGCAATTTGGCTGGGTATCGAATTTGATGGAAAAAATGCGGAAATTCTGAGCTATTTTTGTGCCCCGTTAACCAATATTGATTTACTAAGCCCTATTCATCGGAAGAATTTTTTCCGTTTAAAATTTTAGAACAGCAATGAAAATTCACAAAGAAGGCCACAAGATTTTAATCACGTTCCTGATTGCGTTGGCGGTAGTTAACTTCTTGATTTACTTGTATTTGCCAAGCTACCTCAACTTCTCCAGCATCGCTTCTGGCATTTTGTTCCTGCTGATTTTACAGTTTTTCAGGAACCCCCGTCGGGAAATCATGGTGTCCGACAACAACATCGTGTACGCACCTGCCGATGGCAAAATCGTCGTTATCGAACAAGCCCACGAAGGCGAGTATTTTGATGACAAGCGCCTGCAAGTTTCCATTTTCATGTCACCGACCAACGTTCACGTAAACCGTAACCCAGTGAGCGGCACGGTGAATTACTTCCGCTACCACCCTGGGAAATACCTCGTGGCTTGGCACCCAAAATCGTCGAGCGAGAACGAGCGCACCACGCTTGTGATTGACAATGGTGAGGACGAGGTGCTGCTCCGCCAAATAGCTGGCGCAATGGCCAAGCGCATCGTTAACTATGTGAACGAAGGCGACCAAGTACACCAAGGCATGGATTTTGGCTTCATCAAATTCGGTTCACGGGTGGATTTGTATTTGCCACTCGATGCAAAAATAGAGGTGGCGATGGGGCAGAAGGTGAAGGGAAACAAGACAATTATTGCAAGATTGTAAATAAATTCAGTCCAATATGCGCTTGAACGGCGGTGCGGGTTTCCCGTGCCGCCGTTTAAGTTTCTGAACTTTTTACCAACTTTGCCAGCTTGAGAAAAACTAGTTTCCAAAATGGACAAACCTAGCACCAAGTTTCTTTTTTTCAATAAATGGCTTCCGAATGGCTTGATGTTCCTTGCTGCCGCAGTTCTGCTTACCTACACCAGCCTTCGTGCCGACCTGCTTTCCCTTACCCACGACGAGTGCGGTTCCTTCGA
>JBGSWN010000015.1:0-8663 GCA_041752395.1 Saprospiraceae bacterium
CCCAGCCGCTTCCACCGCCACCGCCGCCGCCAGTTGGGAAGAATATCCAACCGCCGCCAGAATCGTAGCGTCCACCGCGATTGTAACCGCCGCCACCGCCGCCGCCTTTGCTGATGATGACTATGATGACGATGAAGAGAATGAGGAAAATGAGTATCACGGGGAAGGGCAAGTTCCCATCTTGTCCGGCATCGTCGTTCACGTATTCGCCGTTGCCGAGTTGGATGATGGCCGTGGTGGCTTGGTCGAAGCCTTGGTAGTAGTTTTGGCTGCGAAAATTGGGGGTAATGATGCGCTCGATGATGCGCTTGGCCATGGCATCCGGCAGGAAGCCCTCCGTGCCGTAGCCCGTCTGTATCCAGAGCTTGCGGTCAGCAATGGCCACGTAGATGAGGATACCGTTGTTCTTGCCCTGCCGCCCGATACCCCACGCCGTGGCGAGTCGGTAAGAATAATCGAAAACATCGTCGCCATCAATGGATTGCTCGATGACAATGGCGATCTGGGTAGAAGTGGAATCGTCGTAGGCGACCAGTTTTTGTTCCAGTGCTGCCACCTCGCTGCTGCTGAGAATGCCCGCAAAATCATTGACGAGTTTGGGCGGATTTGGAGCAGGCGGCACTTCTTTTGCTGCCGCAAAAAATGGCAACAAAAGCAACAAGAACAGCCCAATATTTTTGAAGAAAATTTTCATTTGCAATTTTTAAAAAATCTTGCTCGCTCTCACCCGATCACCGCTCTCACATCTCTCACCCGCTATTTCCCGTAGGAAATCTCATCCGGCAGCTCATTCTTGTCCCCTTCTGTCCAAGGGAAAAAGGCTTGCAGTTTTTCCCCGGCCATTTTCACCCCTTGACAAACACCCTCGGCGAACATGGCCTGCCGGAAATTTTGCTGCATCACGTTCTTCACCGTCTCCCAAAAATCAGGTGGGACGGCAGCGTTGATGCCCTTGTCCCCGAAGATGGCAAAGTCCTTTCGGTTTGGTGAGATGAAAATTAGCACGCCATTGCGGTCCTTCGTGCGATCCATGTTCAGGGCAAAAAAGGTGCGGCTTGCAGCCCCGAGGATGGTGCCCTCGTAGTCCCGCTCCAAGTGTACCCGGATTTCACCAGAGGTCAACCGCTCCGCCTCCTTGATGGTCTGCACGATGCGGCCTTCTTCGTCTTTTGAAAAGAAATCAATCACTTTGAATGGAGGTATGAGGGATTAGGAAAGAGGTATGGGAATTTGGTGTTCATTCCTCATCCCTCACTCCTCATCCCTTAAAATTAGAACTCTACTTTCGGGGCGTTTTGTGCGCCTTGGTCAGCCTCGAAAGGCGTTTTGCGGTCAAAGCCGAAGATACCTGCCCAGAAATTGGCTGGAAAACGGCGGACGGAGTTGTTGTAGTCTGCTACGACGCCGTTGTACTTGTCACGCTCCACTTTGATGCGGTTCTCCGTGCCTTCCAACTGCGATTGGAGCTCCTTGAAAGACTCCGTGGCACGCAGTTCCGGGTAGTTTTCCGTCACCATCAACAACCTGCCGATGGCTTGTGAAAGCCCGCTTTGTGCGCTTTGAAATTCTGCCAATTTCTCTGGCGTCAGATTGGTTGGGTCCACTTGAATGCTGGTAGCTTTGGCCCTTGCCTCCGCTACACCAGTCAGGGTTGATTGTTCAAAATTGGCCGCTCCTTTTACCGTCGCTACAAGGTTTGGCACGAGGTCGGCACGGCGCTGGTAGGCACTTTGCACGTTGCCCCAAGCCTGCTCAACAGCGGTGTCTTTGTTCACAAAACCGTTGTAGGAACAACCACCAGACAAGGCGATGATTAAACCGACGATTACTAATCCGAGAATGACAACTGGTCTCATTTTACTAATGTTTTTTGTTTTGATGAAATTGCCCAGCAGCGATGCGAACGAGTCCGCCAAACGCCATGTGCAATAGTTCAGATTCAAAAATGCCGCAAAGTCACCTCAAGTTTAATGGTGTGGCCCCGCATTTCTGCAAACATCGCTATTTTAACGATAAAATGGTGATTCGTGAGCGGTGATTAGTGATTTGTTTCACCAACAGCAAGCCGTTGGAGCATCTCCCGCACCACTATCGCCAGCTTCGCAGCGGCCGAGTTCACCGTCCTAATTACATCCTCCAGCGATGTCTCACGAATTGCACTCAGCGGATAACTCTTGTTCGACACTACCGATACGGCAAAAACCCGCATACCACTGTGTCTCGCTACCAGTACCTCCGGCACGGTACTCATGCCCACCACATCTGCGCCGATGCGGTGCAGGTATTCGTACTCGGCGGGGGTTTCGAGGTTGGGGCCAGGGAGCGCCACATACACGCCACGGTGCGACCGTATTTGGTTTGCTTGCGCAATATCCGAGGCAAGTTCCAGCAGTTCAGCATCGTAGGTGCGCAGCATATCGGGGAAGCGGACGCCCAGCCGCTCGTCGTTCGGGCCACGCAGCGGGTTATCATGGTGCAGGTTGATATGGTCCCGGAGGAACACCAAGTCGCCACTCTCGATGTCGGAATTTACGCTGCCCGCCGCATTGGAAATCAGTAGTGTTTCCACGCCCAGCGCCTTCATCACCCGCACGGGAAAGGTGACCTGCTGCATCGAATAACCTTCGTAAAAATGGAAGCGGCCAGCCATCGCCACGATATTGGCACCAGCCAATTTTCCAAAAATCAACTTCCCTGCGTGGCTCTTCACAGTGGACACTGGAAAGTGCGGAATCACATGATAATCAACGGATTCCACGACTTCGATTTCATCGGCCAGCCCGCTCAGTCCCGTGCCGAGGATGATTCCGAACTGCGGCTTGAAATCTGTTTTGCTCCGCAAAAAAGAAGTGGCGTTTTGTATTTCTTCGTACAACATGGTGGTGAACTATGAACTGTGAATGGTGAACTTTGAATTGGCCAATCTAGCAGGTGCTGACTGCAAACTGCAAACTGTCAAACTGCCAACTTAAAAATCTGGCTGCGGGCTCACTGCCGTCCACCCGCCATCCACGACCAGCGTTTGTCCAGTTATGTGGCCAGCCATTGGCGACAATAAAAATAAAGCGGCATGGGCAATATCTTCCACCGATGCAGGCCGGCCCGTCGGGGTGATTCGCTGCCAAGTCTCGTTGTAGCTGGGGTCGTGCAAGGTGCGCTCGGTGAGCGTTGCGCCGGGGGCGATGGCGTTCACCGTGATTTGCAGCGGGGCCAGTTCCATCACAAGGCCACGGGCCAATTGTTCCAGCCCGGCCTTCGTCATGCCGTAGGTAGCTAGGTGGCGGTGCGACTGGTGCCCCGTCACGCTGGACATGAACAGGATGCGGCCTCCTGTGCCTTGGGTTTTCATCTGCCTGGCGGCAAATTGGGCAAGGAAAAAACTGCCCTGTAAATTGACCGCCACGAGCTGCTGGAACTGCGCTGGACTGTACTCAAAGAAATCGCCGAAGGTGGTGATACCCGCATTGGCGACAGCCATGTCAACGCTTCCAAACTTCGCAACTGCCTCGTCCACCAGTTTTTGCAACAAGTTCAAGTCACTGGCATCGCCCGCCATGGCAATGGCTTTCCCGCCTTCGGCGGAAATGGCCTGGGCGGCTTTTTCGGCCAAATCGGCAGCTAAATCGTTGAGCACAACAGCGGCGCCTTGCTTCGCTAGCTGCTTCGCAATCTCGAAGCCGATGCCGATGCCCGCACCCGAGACAATGGCGGTTTTATTGTGAAAAATTTTATCCAAAACAAGTTCGTTTGCTTAGAGGCAAAGCTAAACTTTGATAGGGGAAATGGTACGGTTTTCTACATTTGCCTAAACGTCGGCTTCCGAATGGTAGGCGGGATTAATAATTTTCATGCTGACACGCGAGAAGGATAGGACACAGATTGGACTGATTTAACAGATAAAGGCTGATTTAATGAAGCAAGGCGTTGATTACAAGCCACTAATCCTAAAGATTATCGCTCATTTGAATCGCATCAATTTTTGAGATACGTTTGAGAAATCTGTTTCCATCTGTTAAATCAGTCCAATCTGTGTCCTATCCTCCTCGCAAAGTCGAAACGTTGCGAAGTACACCAATTTTATGCTAAAAAAAATCTCCTTCCTTGCCCTGCTGACCTTGCTCACAGCGGCCAGTTTTGCTCAAACCCGCCTCCTCACCCCTGATGAGTTCCTGCCGCACAAAATCGGCAGCCAGTTCTCGGAGCACAGCCAACTGGTGGCCTACTACCAGCACGTGGCGGCCAACAGCGACCGGGTGAAAATCGTCGAATTTGGTAAAACGAACGAGCTGCGTCCGCAAATCCTAGCCATCATCAGCACACCAGAAAACCTGCGCCGCATGGAGGACATCCGGCTGAACAACCTTCGCAATGCGGGCATCGTGCCGGGCAGTGCGGACAACGGCAGCCCGATTGCCATCGTCTGGCTGGGCTTCAGCGTGCATGGGAACGAGGCGGCGGGCAGCGAGGCGTCCATGCCCGTGCTCTACGATTTGGTGAATCCCAACAACCGGGAAACTGCGGAATGGCTAAAAAATACGGTCGTGCTCATCGAGCCGAGCGTGAACCCGGACGGGTACAGTCGCTACACGGCTTGGTACCGCCAGGTCAGTCCCGGCAGCCCCGATATTGACCCAAAGGCAAGGGAACACAACGAGCCGTGGCCGGGCGGTCGGGTGAACCATTATATGTTTGACCTGAACCGGGACTGGGCCTGGAGCACACAGGTCGAGACACAGAACCGACTGAAGGTTTTCAACAGTTGGCAGCCGCATGTGGTGGCCGACCTCCACGAACAGTACTATGAAAACCCCTACTATTTTGCGCCAGCAGCGCAACCCTACCATCGTTTCCTTACGAAATGGCAAGCCGATTTTCAGGTGGAAATCGGGCGGAACCACGCCAAGTATTTTGACGAAAACGGCTGGCTGTATTTCACGAAGGAAATCTTTGACCTGCTGTACCCCAGCTACGGCGATACCTATCCCTGCTTCAACGGTGCCATCGGCATGACCTACGAGCAGGGCGGCCACTCCCGTGGCGGCAGGGCCATCCAGATGCCGAACGGCGATACGCTCACGCTAGCCGACCGGGTGGCGCACCACCGCACGACGGCGCTTTCCACGGTGGAGGTTTCTTCAAAAAACGCTGGGCGCATCGTGCAGAACTTCGCCGATTTTTACCAAAAATCAAAAAACAGCCCGCCGGGGGAATACAAATCCTACATCGTTTATGGCAGCAACCCAGCCCCAAAAATCAAGGCGCTGATGGCACAGCTCGACCGCATCGGCATCCAGTATGGCAAGTCGGGTAAAGGATTTTTGGAAGTGAAAGGATACAACTACTCGACGGGGTTGGATGACAATTTTTCCGTAGGCGAAAACGACCTCGTGATAAGCGCCTACCAGCCAAAGGGCCTGCTGGCGCAAGTACTGCTCGACCCGGAAGCCGAAGTGGTGGACTCGAACACATACGACATCACGGCTTGGTCACTGTTGCAGGCGCATGGATTGGAGGCTTACGCTACGACCCAGCGGATTGAACTGAGAAGTTTGGGTTACGATTTTGCGGAGCAAAACCAGTATATGCCAGATGCACCCCCTTACGCCTACCTCGTGGGATGGAACTCGGTGCAGAGTGCTCGGCTGCTTTCAGAACTGCTGAAACAGGGCATCGTTTGCCGCTATGCGGAACTTCCGTTCAGTGTGGCAGGAAGATATTGGCCAGCGGGCACGCTCGTGGTCACGAGGGCGGACAACCGCAAGCACGCTGATTTTGCTGGCGCAATGAAGGCGGCCTCCGAAAAATTCGACTACCCAGTGGCGACGGCACAAACGGGCTTCGTGGACGGTGGCCATGATTTTGGGTCAGAGACGATGCACCTCGTGACGCAGCCGAAGGTGCTGGTGCTTTCTGGTGAAAAAACGCAGGACAACGAGTTCGGGCAGGTCTGGTTTTATTTTGACAAAGAAATCGGCTACCCGGCTACTATCATGGACGCTGGGGAATTGAGCGACCTAGACCTTACTCCTTTCAATACACTCGTACTTCCAGAAGGCGGCTATGGCTTCGATGATGCGACGATGGGCAAGCTGGGCGAATGGGTGAGCAACGGCGGGCGGCTCATTGCCATCGGCTATGCAAACATGGCGCTGGCCGATAAGCCGGGTTTCAGCCTCGCCAAGTTTGCCAAGGCATCCGATGGCGAAGAAGCAAAGTCGGAGGCGGAGAAGATTGCACTCGACCACCGAACGATGGTTTACAAGGACCGCAACCGCAGCAGCATTTCCGATTTCAATCCCGGCGCTGTGGTCGGGGTGAAGATGGACACATCGCACCCGCTGGCCTTTGGGATGCGCAGCCTTTATTTTTCGTTGAAAACGAGCAGCCTGCGTTTTGACCTGCTGAAGGATGCCTGGAATGTGGGGTATTTGGAGGATAATTACCTGTCGGAGGGCTTTATTGGTGCCAATTTGAAAAAGCAACTGAAGAACACGGCGGTGTTTGCGGTGCAGGGCAAGGGAAGCGGCAAGGTGATTTATCTGGTGGACAACCCGCTGTTCCGTGATTTTTGGGAACAGGGGAAATTGTTGTTCAGCAATGCGGTATTTTTGGTGAATTGAGGGATTGGGATATTGGGGTATTGAGTTATTGAGTTATTGGGGTATTGGGGTATTTTAGCTTGTCAATAGGTGCTTGAATATTTTTTCAAAAAAAGGGAATCGCTGAATTCACAGATTTTACACTCAAAATGCCTTTGGATTTTGAATTCCTTCTCAACAATCGAAAGTTTTTCGTGTCACACTTTCTGTAAAACCGCCAAAAAAAGGGGGTCTTCGGGGGTGCATATTTGTTTCATCAAACAAGTGAATTAAATAATCGCACAAAAACTTTAGAACATGAAAATCTTCAACACACTTACAATCTGCCTGCTGACTTTCTTCGCAACGAGCTTCGTTTCTGCACAGTCTTCTGATATATTGAGCAGCCTCGAATTCAAAGTACAGCAAATGGCGAATGGCACTTACGGTGTGTTTGTGAAGCCTGACCATACCATCGCACCAAGCGGTAAAACACAGACTGGCGCTGGCCAAGTGACGCTGGTGGTTCCAACGAACTTCGATTACAGCAACTTCAAAAATGTCGCTGGCACTTGGGTAGAAAACGCCCGGGTAGATGCTCCAACAGAAGCTTCCAACAAATCTTATGTATCTTTTGGGTTTGTGATTGACAACCCACGTATCCAGTTGTTTTCAAATGAAGAGACGCTTCTTTTCACTTTCACGGCTGATGCAGCTTTCAACGGTCAAGTTACACTTTTCGACAACGAAAACGACCCTTTCATGACGCCTAACTCTTACGGCAGCAACCCAGGCAACGACCTTGGTGTGATTGACCTCGGCGCAACTGGCGGCATGGCTTACTACACTTACGCTCGCAACTACAGCACGGAAATGGAGGAAGCTATCGCAAATTCAACTTTGGCTTCTAAGTAATCAAAAGTTAAGCGATAAGATTTCAGGGTCTCAAACATCACAAACGACAAGGTCTCAAACATCACAAAAGGTCTCACTCACAGTAAAAAAATAAGTCTCAAACTCACGTAACATCAAGGTCTCATTCACGAAAGAAACTAGGTCTCAAACTCACATCAGAATGTCTTAAAGAAAGCATGAAAAATCTCAAAATCTCGTAAAGTAAGCTCTCAAACTCACGTAACACAAAGGGTCTCACATCAAAAACAGAAGGCTAAAATGTTGTTCAGCAACACTTTGGCCTTTTTTCTTTTTAAGACTTACCGGATGTTTACCACCTCACTTTCTGCCGAGTATCCCTCTCCGTTTTTCAATTTCAAATTTACCCTAGCGGAAAAGTTGCTGTGCGAATCCGAAGCACCGTGCAATCGCAGGAAAATCTCCTCCTCCTTGACGAAGGAAACATTGTTTTCCAGAAAATCATCCAGTTCCTTTTTTTGACTAAAATCATACATATAGAGCAGGTCATTGATGGTATCGCCAGCTAGGTGGAGACTGTCCCAATCCGTCAAAGTAATGACCACTAGCGATTCAATTTGTTCTTGCGAACCATTGAAGCCGGGTGGAACTGGGTCACAAGCTAGGGCTGAGCCAATTATACCAAATGAAAAAGGACTGGGGAGCGGCTCCCTATTTCCAAAATAACTCACATCGAACTGCATGTTCAAGCGAAAACTATCAACACTGATGACCGTCCCACTGTCCAGCTCCGTACGGCCGCAGCAATTGAACTCGCCCGCCACTTTGTAATTGCGCAAGTGAAAGCCTTCTATATCAAAAAACTGCGGCACGGGGTTGCCACTGCCACAGTTGTTGCCATAATCACAACCAGGAAGCAGGAAGCCAATACTCAAAAGGGCAGTCAGAAAGATGGTTTTAATATCCATGTCGAAAATTTGAGTGAAATATTCAGGATAACGAGACTACTTCTTTTATTGCTGCGCAAAAAATTAACAATTCCTAAATGACCCTACCCTGCCTTTTCTATCTAAGTGAAATGAATTTAATAAAATAGACCATTATGGCAATATGGTGTAGGAGAACTGTGGCAATGTTGGATGAACCAAGATTCGTTTGCTATCCAAATCCGCTGCCCTTGACGGCAGCTTAATCGGATAGAACTTGTCCACG
>JBGSWN010000016.1:0-20764 GCA_041752395.1 Saprospiraceae bacterium
TCAACAACGGCACGGTGGCGATAAATGGCAGCAGCAGCCTTGCTTTTGTAAATATCAGTGGTGTCAATACAACAACCGTAACGGGCACTGCCATCAACGGGACCGGGACAGTGAGCGTTTCCAGCACTATCAACTTTGAGGCAGGCAGCTCGGTATCTTCAAAAATCGGAGTATTCACCTCTGGCATATTAAACGACAATGTGGGCTTGACACCTGGCGAGGTGACCATCTCCAACGGAACTTATCAGGGTACAGGCAGCCCGACCTTCGCAAATGGCCTCACCTGGTCGGGCGGTATTATACAAGGAAGCGGCATCGTGAACCTAACAGGTACACTAACAGCCGGGAGTTCAACCGAATTCTTGGCGGGCAGCAAGGAACTACGTATCAGCGGAACCGCCTCGTTCAGCAACAACGCAGGACTGACCATGTCTGGCACGACCAAAACGGTGGTACTTTCGGGTGGAACATATAGTTACAGTGGCGTTTCATCTACTGGTATCTTTGGCACTTCCAATCTTTTCGAGGTGCAAAGCGGTGGCAGTTTGACGAAGTCGGGAGGTGGGACATTTACTATTGGCGCGCTATTTACCAATAATGGTAATGTTACAGTAAGTGCTGGTACACTCGCAATATCCCAAAGTGGCACCTACGCCGGCACCTTTGAAGTGGCGTTAGGGGCGACCTTGAATTTCAGCAACTCGATTGCCAACTCGACCTTTTCGGGCTACACCTTGACCAATAACGGAACAGTATCGGTCTTCACTGGCAGGTCACTGGTATTTGCTGGCACAGCCCAGCAGACACTCGCCGGCAACGGCACCTCCATTAACAATCTAACTTTTAACAACCCCAACGACGTAAACGTCACTGGAAGCCAAAGCATCACTATACTGACCATGTCGAACGGTAAGGCATATCTTCAAGATGGCGACATAACAGTTGGCACCCTCAACGGAGCAGATGAAAACAAATACTTTGTCACTTTTGGGATTGGTAGGTTGGTACAGTCCGTCACCACAACGGCAAAAACATTTCCCATCGGACCGACCACCGGGAGCTACAACCCTGTAATCCTTCAACAAGTGAGCGGCACGGCGTCCTTTGGGGCCCGGGTAAAAATCGGCTTCGACTACCCGACCGGGTCTGGCTCGGTCGTGAACCGACAATGGCAGATTGACAATACCTCCGGCTCACCCAACACCAACGTGACTCTCCAGTGGGACCCTGCTGATGAAATTGGAGGCTTCAATTCCAGCGATTGCCATATCTCCCGCTGGAGTGGAAGCGGTTGGGAATCGTATGGGAATGCAGCCGCAAGCTGCGGTAGTGCTTGTATCCGCACCCAGATGGGTGTTACGCTCTTCTCGCCCTTCGGCGTGGGGTCTGGGTTGGCATTACCAGTAGAACTGGTTGATTTTCAGGTAGTTGAACGTGGGGACAATGCCCTGATCACTTGGCAAACTGCCTCCGAACGCAACAACGAAGGCTTCCATGTCGAAAAAAGCATCGATGGAAAACGTTTCGATGCGATTGGGTTCGTGGCTGGCAATGGCACTTCGCTCGAATCGAGAGACTATCAATTTGAGGACGATTATTTCAACACAGACGCCTACTACCGTCTAAAGCAGGTGGATTTCGATGGTGGAAGCAGTTATTCAAAAATCATTTTCCTGAAAGCATCAAACGAAAACAAACCGAGGCTTTACCCCAATCCGGCAACAACCGAGCTGTTTGTTGAGCAAGCGGTTGGCAAACAGGCCGAGTCGATCGAACTGAAACTGTATGATGGTTTGGGAAGGTTGGTTTATGAAAAACAATGGCAGGATTCAGTTGACCTCGCAAGGATTCGAGTACCGCTTGATGGCATTCCAGCAGGCACCTACACCCTGTCGCTCACGCAAGGCTCGGCCACTTGGGTCGAGCGGGTGCAAGTAGCTCATTAAGCGTTTGGCAGGGCGGCATGTCGGAACATGCCGCCCTGCCACTACTTGCCTCCAAGCGTCGTCACCAGTTCCACCAGCACCTCGTTCAAGTTTTTGATCGCCAATGGCAAATCCCAAGCTTCCCGGTTCCTAGTTTCCACATAATTTGAAATGGAACGGATTTGCAAAAACGGCTGCCCTGCCAACAGGCAGGCCATGAAAAACGCTGCACCTTCCATACTTTCCACATCAGCTTCATATTTGCTCCGCAATGCGTCGATGCTAGGTTCGTAACCATGTACTTTATTGACAGTCAAGCCTTTAGCCTTCGGCAAAAAATCAAAATCAGCATTGGGATTGAGCAGTTCGCCTTCGGTAAAAGGGCCTGCGTTGGCATCCACGAGCCTCATTTCGTGTACATCGGTGAAGCGGCCATCGGCCTCCTCCACACCCAAGTCGGCGAAGCGCTCGGAGGTGACGTTGACCACGTTGCCGATTTTTAACGAACGATTGAATGCCCCTGCAATGCCCGCATTTACCACCAAATCAAATCGTTGCTTCGCAAAAAGGCCACCAAGGTTGAAGGCCGTGAGCGTCATGCCAACGCCCGCCACAAGCAGTTTGACTTCAAGCTCTTCTTTTTGAAAATGGGTTTCGGAATGTGGCCAAAAATGCTCCTGCAAATGCTGCCGAAGCGGTGCAATCTCGAACGGCGTGGCGGAGACGACTAGGATTTTCATGTTTTAAAAGCGTTTTTAAGAACTACTGCACAATCAAATACTCCACTGCCCGTGGCGAAAAACTAGTGGCACGCACCCAAGCGGGCTGCCGGACAAGCAGCAAAGGAATTATACTCGCCGTGCCCGAAGGCCCCGTTTCACCACCAAAAACTGCTACCAACCGGAAATCGGAAGGCTTGATTTCATTGAATCGGCTTACGCCAACCACACAGCTCAACTCGACCGTGGAAGGAATGAGCCGGATGCTGTCCTTGGCGTTTAAAACCAAGATTGGCAAGGTTAGTTTTTTCTCGGTAAACTGCTCGACCGGCATGTACATTTCAGTTCTAGCGGCTGAAATTTGAAGCAATTCTGGGTTCGGGTTGATGAGCGTCAAGGTTTTTTCAAAATCAGTTTCAGGGCAAAACATTTTGAGCGGTTCCGTTTTTATCCAATCAATATCTGCCAGTGTTTGTTCAGCTCCAAAAATCGTAACGCTATCAGGGGTCAGCATCACGGAATCACGAATAAAATATCCATTTGGGTAGCTGAGGGTCGTATCCAACTTGATGCTCACTTTTTTTGAAAACAAAGAATCAAGGTAGATGGTGACCTCCTCGTGCGGCAGTTCCAGCAATCGTAGCCGCAGTTCTTCTTCGATTTTTTGAGAAATATCCGTCCGTGAAATGGACTGAATTGGCGCATTGGTCAAACTAAAATCGAGGCTAGGTTGCCGTCCGAACAATCCCAAAGTCAGTAAATTCCAGCCAGTACCAGAGAATTTGAAAGGCATGGAACGAGGCGGCGGCTCCGCAAAAACACGCCCGATTGGTGGCTGGAAATTCATCGCCAGCACCCCTCTCGATTCATAGGTTTGCGTCATTTTCACAAAAAACCAAACCAGAAAGGATAGCCCCATGCATATGAACAACACCCGATGCTTACCGAGGGCGCTCGACCTTGATCTTCTAAAAAATTTGGTGATTTGTTCCAGCAAGTTTTCAGGCATTTTTTATGGTATTTTCTTACAAGGCGTTGATTTTCAGGTGATTGCACAGCTGTTTTCGCTGATGAATTAACCCATTCTCACAACGTTTTACTTTTCAAAAACGCTATGTTGTCCATGTTTTCAAAAGAGAAAACGCCCTCTTTTTCATCTGCCCAGATAGCGAGTTGCAGCGCAATTTCAAACGATTTGGCGGCATCCGGTACCAGGATGAGTCGCTCCAATGCGAGGGCTTTTTCCTTGAAAATTTCGGATAAGATTTTCCCTTGCGAAGCAGTTTGAAGGTTTTCGATTAGCAAACTGGCTATTTCAGTTGCCGGGCGGGCTTCATCGTCCATGCCCGGCAGGCCCTTCAGCGATTCGTTGGCTTCCCACACGATTTTCTCATCCGCTGCGCCCAGTTTCAATCGAAGCAATTTAGCCAATACTTTCGCAAGCTTCTGGATTTCATTTTGAAGCCAGTCTTCTTTTGCCATTTCGTTGGTTTGTTTTAGTGAAGCGCCGCCCGAATCGGCAGCGAATTAATCACTTCCCCCTCCTGTTCCATCCACCAAGCGAGGCGGTCGTACACAGTTTTTTCATCGAAATAATTGAGCGCCATTTTCACAAAAACATGCCCGTGCTTGGCCTCGCTGGCCCAGAGTATTTTGTAAAAACGGTGCATCTCAGGGTCAGTTTGCGCCTCGCTCACCAACCTGAAACGCTCGGCGCCACGGGTCTCCACCACAGAGGCGATGAGCAATCTATCAAGAAAACGTTCTAGCCGCCCGCTGTGGCAGCGCTTGATGAGTTGCGAAACGTAAGGGTCTTCGCCCATGCTCTGCGGCAGGGGAATTCCCCGGCTGGCCATCAGTTCGTACACTTGCTGAAAATGCTCCAATTCCTCAATGCCGATGGCGATGAGTTCGGGGATGATTTCGGTGCGGTCGGGGAACTTGGCGACGAAGCTCATGGCCATGCTGCTGGCCTTGCGCTCGCAGTCGGCGTGGTCTTGAAGGAAAGCTGGAAAATCTGCCATGACGGCCTCCACCCATTCGGGGCGGGAGGGGACGGTGATGTCGAGGTTGAGTTTCATGCGAGTACTTTTGTTGAAAACGGTTGGCGAAAATAGGCAAACCAACAAGGCCGAATTGAAAGGAAGCTGACTTTTTTCAACGAAAACCTTGTCTTGCAGCATCAAACCAATCCAGATTCAAATGCTTGTAGCAGAAAGAAAAATATCCGTAGCCGAGTTTCGCCAAATGGATTTTGACGGCGAAGATGCATACTATGAACTCATCAACGGAGAAGTCGTGAAAAAATCTGCCCCTACGCCCTTGCACCAAGAGATTTCCAATAATCTCGCCTATGCCATCACCACTTTTGTAAAACAGCAAAACCTTGGCAAGTTATTCCCAGCGCCCGTGGACGTTTGCCTCCACGAATTCAGTCACTTGCTCCCCGATTTAGTCTTCGTTTCCAACAAGAATTTCGGCATCATTGACTATAAAAACGGCATCATCGGCGTACCAGACCTCGTGGTTGAAATCATCTCGCCCAGTTCGGGTTACAAAGACCGGGTTCAAAAAAACAGTGATTACGAACCCGCCGGAGTGCTGGAATATTGGCTGGTGGATTCCAAAAACCAGACAGTTGAAGTTTATGAAAACATAGACCGGAAGTTCCACCTGCACTCGTTTGCCGCAGAATCTGGCAAGGTAAAATCGAAGGTTTTGATAAACTTCGAGCTTGAAATCACCGCCATCTTTCTGTCAGAACAATGAAATCCATCGCCGTTTTTTGCGGAGCAAAGAAAGACGTTTCCACAGCACTTGATTTCTGGCAAACCTTTGAAAACGAAATTCACCCCAAATCTGTTGGAGAAAATGGCTCAGTTTGTCAACATTTCAGAAGAAAAATGGTTATGACCGCTAGTTTTGGGCAACAGAATTAGTTTTTTCAATAAAATACTGCCTTTAACCAATAATAATTGGGGAAAGGTTATCTTTGCAGCCTGAAACCAAGAATTTTGCAACCCCTTCTCCCCCTGCTTCGTTTATCAATAATTATCCATTAAAATTCATCAATCAATATGACTACCACTGAAACATCCTTGAAATACAAGGTAAAAGACATCGCCCTGGCTGACTATGGTCGCAAGGAAATCGAATTGGCAGAAGCGGAAATGCCGGGCCTCATGGCCCTGCGTGAGCAGTACGGCAAATCCAAGCCTCTGGCTGGTGCCCGCATCGCTGGCTGCCTCCACATGACCATCCAAACCGCCGTCCTCATTGAGACTTTGGTGGAATTGGGCGCTGAGGTGACTTGGTCTTCTTGCAATATTTTCTCTACACAAGACCACGCCGCTGCTGCTATCGCCGCTGCTGGCGTTCCCGTTTTTGCCTGGAAAGGCCAGAACGAAGAGGAGTTCGACTGGTGCATCGAGCAGACCCTGTTTGCTTTTGAAGGTAACCAGCCGCTGAACATGATTCTCGATGACGGTGGCGACCTCACCAATATGGTGCTTGACCGTTATCCTGAACTCGTGGCTAGCGTAAAAGGTATCAGCGAAGAAACGACTACTGGCGTTCACCGCCTATACGAGCGGGTGAAAAATGGCACCCTTCCGATGCCAGCTATCAACGTGAACGACAGCGTTACGAAGTCAAAATTTGACAACAAATACGGCTGCAAAGAAAGCCTCGTGGATTCTATCCGCCGTGCGACCGACATCATGATGGCAGGCAAAGTAGCAGTCGTTGCTGGTTACGGCGACGTTGGAAAAGGTTCTGCCGCTTCCCTACGTGGCGCTGGCTGCCGGGTAATTGTGACGGAAATTGACCCGATCTGCGCACTGCAAGCGGCCATGGACGGCTTCGCTGTTCTGAAAATGGAAAACGCTATTCCGCAGGCAAGCATCGTCGTTACTGCCACGGGCAACAAAGACATCATCAAAGCTGAGCATTTCAAGATGATGAAGGACAAGACCATCGTCTGTAACATCGGCCACTTTGACAATGAAATTGACGTAGCTTGGTTGAAGTCAAACCACGGCAGCAGTCACGTAAACATTAAGCCACAGGTGGACAAGTACACTGTGGACGGCAAAGACATCCTCCTTTTGGCGGAAGGCCGCTTGGTGAACTTGGGTTGCGCTACTGGCCACCCATCTTTTGTAATGTCCAACTCGTTCACCAACCAGACGCTTGCGCAATTGGAGCTTTGGTCGAATGGCGACAAATACGGCAACGAGGTTTACACCTTGCCTAAGCACCTCGATGAGCAGGTTGCCCGCCTTCACCTCGCCAAAATCGGCGTGGAACTGGAAGAATTGAGCAAAGACCAAGCTGACTACATCGGCGTAAAAGTGGAAGGTCCGTTCAAGCCGGAATACTACCGCTATTGATTTGGCTTTTGGCTATTTGCGTTTAGCTGTTGGCAAGGACTTCCTAGTTCGATGGGTTAAGCCTTGAACGACAAACGTAATTAGAAATAAAAAAGGCCCGGAGGAGTTCGCTCTTCCGGGTTTTTTTGTTGTTACTTTTGTCCCTATGAAAAATCTATTTGCAGAATTCCCGCCCGTTTCCAAAGCCGAATGGCTGGAAAAAATCAAAAAAGACCTCAAAGGCAAAGACATTGCTGAGTTTGATTGGCAGCTTGTAGCGGGGCAGTCCGCCACCGCTTTTCCGCATTTGGACGACATGGGCGCTGTACTCCCCCACCCCATTTCCGAAGGGAAAAATGAATGGCAAATTTGTGAGGGTTTTCAGGTAGAAAACGAGGGGAAAGCCAATAAAATGGCGCTGAAAGTACTGGCTGGCGGAGCGGAGGCGCTGCGGTTCAATTGCTCGAAAATACCTGATTTTGCTACACTTTTAGAGGGTATTGAGCTGCCGTTGATTTCGTTTCATTTCAAAGCGAAGCAGATGGAGCAACCGTTGGATTTGCTTCGCAATTTTGCAGCATACGCTGGCGCAAATGCCCAAAAACTGCATGGGACATTCTGCTGGCAGGGCAAGTCTTCACCCCTTGAAATGCTGGATTTCGCCAACGAAAACCTGCACAATTTCAAGGTGCTGCCCGTCCACGGTTCCGCATTTTTTGAAAGCGATGAAACGACTGTTGCGGAGCTGTCAAAAATTGCGCAAGCAACCAGTGACTGGTTTGCGAAGCTGACTGAAAACGGGGTGAGCGCCGAGGCCATTGCGAAGCAAGTTTTTTTCACTTGTTTTATCGGAAAAAACTACTTCTTGCAAATCGCCAAGCTGCGGGCCATTCGCAAGTTTTGGCTGGAAATTCAGCGTAAATGGGGTGTCGAAAAGCCACAGCCTGCTTTTATTTTCGCACAATTTCCGCTTTCGGAGCAATCGCCTGATGCAAATACCAACCTAATTCAAGCCACTTCCCAAGCCATGTCTGCCGTCATTGGTGGAGTGGATGTGCTGACCGTTTTGCCATCAGACAAAACCAGTGACGACGCCAAACCCACCGACTTCTCTCGCCGCATGGCTCGGAATGTGCAGCATATTTTGAAACTGGAAAGCCATTTCGATTGGGTGGCAGACCCAGCAGCGGGGAGCTATTTTATTGAAAATTTGACGGAAAAACTGGTGGAAGGTATGAGGGTTTGATTGCTTTCGGCTCAAATGAAAAAGCCCGTGACGCTGTCAGCGCACGGGCTTTTTTGTGGCCACCCAATTTATTGGGCTGGCCGTAAATCCTATCGGTCTGCCCAATAAATTGGGCGACCACTATTAAGCATTCCTGTTGATGCAGTTCAGGTCCTCAAACGCCAACTTTAGGCGGCTCACGAAAGTTTCCTCTCCTTTGCGTAGCCAAACCCGTGGGTCGTAGTATTTCTTGTTCGGCTTGTCATCGCCCTCTGGGTTGCCGATTTGGCCTTGGAGGTAGCCTTTTTTTGCTTCGTAATAATCCTTCACACCTTCCCAGTACGCCCACTGCATGTCGGTGTCAATGTTCATTTTGATGGCGCCGTAGCTGATGGCCTCCCTGATTTCCTCCCGGCTGCTACCGCTGCCTCCGTGGAAAACGAAATTGATGGGATGGTGCCTGCTCGTCTTGAATTTCTCCCGAACATAGTCCTGCGAGTTCTTCAAAATGATGGGTTGTAGCTTCACATTGCCAGGCTTGTACACGCCGTGAACGTTGCCGAAGGCAGCTGCAATCGTGAAGCGTGGGCTTACTTTCAACAGCTCTTCGTAAGCATAAGAAACCTCGGATGGCTGGGTGTAAAGTTTGGAACTATCCACGTCGGAATTGTCAACACCATCTTCTTCGCCGCCAGTCACACCTAGTTCGATTTCCAACGTCATGCCGATTTTATCCATGCGCTTGAGGTATTCCACGCAGACTTCGATGTTTTCGTGGATGGGCTCTTCGCTCAGGTCGAGCATGTGAGAGCTATAAAGTGGTGTGCCTTTTTCTTCGTAGAATTTTTCACCAGCTTCTAGCAGGCCATCAATCCAAGGAAGTAGTTTCTTGGCACAGTGGTCGGTGTGTAGCACTACTGGCACACCGTAAGCCTTGGCCATCGTGTGGACGTGCATGGCACCAGAAATACTGCCCATGATAGCACCAAATTGGCCATCGCTCGAAAGCGTTTTTCCTCCAAAAAACACGCCGCCACCATTCGAAAACTGAATCATGACGGGCGAATTGACCGCTTTGGCCGTTTCAAGCACAGCGTTTACGGAGTTGGTTCCGATGACGTTCACCGCCGGAAGTGCATATTGATTGTCATTGGCATGTTGGAGGAGTTCTGTCACTTCATCGCCGTGAAGGACACCAGAACGAAACCTTGAATTGGACATGATATTGATTTTTATTTTGTTTTAAGTTGAGTGGCGAAAGTAAAAAGTTTCGGCCTATTTGTAGCATTTGCGCCAACGAAAAAAGGCAATGCTGGTTCAGCACTGCCTTTTTTTTATTTTGTAAAAAACTTCAAAGTGCAACATCAACGGGCGCTTCTTCCTCCGGCAAATCAAACAGCGGCGTCATTTTTTCCGGCATTTCCTTGTGGAGTAACTTGCCGAGTTCTTTCAAACTCAGGTTAGCCTTGGCGGAAATGAAAAACATCTCGCCGCTTACCGTATTGTTGAAGACCATCATGATATTGTGAACAATGTCCCCAGATTCTTGCACCATAATTTGCAGGTGCATCCCCTCTGATTTAATCATAATAAGGTCATCGAAACTGTGGTCTAGCAGGTCTTGACGCAATTTTGCCACTTTCTCGGCAGGTATCGCAACTCCTTCATCGGAGAACATGAACCTCACCTTTCCAAAATGGCGCATCAAGCCCAAAGCCTCCTTTTCTGTGTCCGAATCAGCCTTTTTCTTGGCCATTTTGCTGCTCATTCGGATGACCCAACCGGGCAACTTGGCCTTGTGCATGCCCTCTTGGTGCTTGTGCTGCCGGTAAAATTTGTTCAGCGGCTTGTTTTGACAAACGACCATGCCCGGCAGTAAAAAAAGTAAGAATATCAGCAGATTGTTTTTCATGGCGTCCTCCAATTTTATTGATGAAAAGATGCAGGTTAACTCGGCTTTCCCCTATTCCATCAATATTACTTGTCGCCTTTGTTGCCTTTGCTGCCTTTGTCGTCAAAAGCTTTCGACAACTTACCCACTTGGCTCAGGTCAATATTCCCCATGAAACTCAGCATCACGAACTCTTCGTCTTCGCCACCGACGAGCAGCAAGAGTTCATTGAGCACACTGCCGCCGTTACTGTCTTTCACGAGGAACTTGACGTTCTGCTGTTTGCCCTCTCGCACTTCTAGGAGCGTTTCGTAGCCCTTCGTATTTATGGTCTGGAGAGCTTCTTTGTAAAATTTAGCGCCATCGGTATCCGTGGTCAGGATGCGGAGACCCTTCAGGTCTTTCACCACCGACATGACCGCTTGGGCTTCTTCGTCGTCGAGGTCAAGTTCCATCTTGTTAATCATCGAGAACATCTTCCCGCTGATGTACACGACCGTGAAACGCTCGTCGTCCACATACTTTGAAAAATACTTCGAGATGGCATCTTCCTGCGCAACGGCAGATGTAGTGATTCCTGTGGTGAGGAACAGTGCGAAAAGGATTGACAGGTATTTCATTTTTTAAAAATTTTATTCGTTAAAAAAAATCGGGTGATTTCGATAAGTTGTTGGATTGTTTCATTGTTGAATTGTTGTCGAGATGCGAGCAACAATCAAGCAATTCAACAATCAAGCAACCAGCTTTTTAATTCAAATACTTCCCCACTTTCTCCAGTTCCTTCATCTCTTCGCCGGCCTTTTTCGTGCCTTTGTTGAGTTTAGAAGAAAGAAGTTTGAGGGCTTTTACGGTCTCTTCGTAGGCGACTTTCTCGTCTTTGATTTCGTATTTGCTCCAATCAATGCTGGCAGTTTGAGCTTGTGAGGTGTTTGATTTTTGGAAAAAAATCATGGCCACCACCAGCACCGCACCTATTGCGGCAATGCGCAGCAACTGTTTCGGCCAAGTGCTCATTCGCACGACTTTTGCTTGGGGAGCTTCCATTTTTTGGAATAAAGTCTCGTCAAAATCATCGGACAAAACCATCTCCCGCTCTGCGGAAAAATGTTGGAACAAAGGCTGGAACTCCCGAAGGTCTTCCGCCACTGGCTCCCCGCTGTTGAAATATTCCCGAATCTGGGCCTCTTCTTCCAGCGAAGTTTCTCCTTCAAAATATTTATTAATAAGCGCTTTCATGTTCAAAAATTTATGTCAAGTACTTGATAATCAAAAAATTTCCCATTTCTCAATTTCTAATCCCCACCAACCCTTCTCTAACCGCCTTCCTCGCCCGAAAAAGATAAACCTTCACTTGGTCCATCGGTACATTCAACGATTCGGCGATTTCCTGGTAGCTCAACCCTTCGATGTCCCGAAGCTGCATGATGTCCCGTTGCTTATCGGGCAGGCGATTCATCAAATTGCGCACCTGGTCGAAAACATCGTGTGATACGGTCGTCTCGTAGGGCGTTGCCGCTTGGTCGCTCAAATCAAAACCCGCTGACATGGGCACCATCCTTTGGTGCTTCGAGCGCAGTTTGTCAATCGAAAGGTTCCTCGTCGCAGTGATGCACCAAGCCTCCACGTTCACGATTTCGGCCATCTGATTTCTATTGTTCCAAAGTTTGATGAACACCTCCTGTACCACATCTTCTGCCTCCGCTGCTTGTCCCACAATGCCAAGGGCAAAGCGGAAAAGCCGGTTTTTTATCGGCAGAATTTTCGTTTTAAAGTCCTGTTGGTTCATCTAAAATTTCTTTCTGTAGATTGTATAGAAGCCAGACGGGGGCAGTTTCAGGTTTGTTACAAACTGTTTTATTTTTTTGTAAAAAATCCGTTTTCGCCTCAAAACCAAATTTACGCCTAAATTAGCCGCAAATCATTTATACCAAGTGGTTCAAACACGCATTCGTACTTCGTAAATCAAAAATCGTAAATCCCTTCAGTGCCGCAAAACATCACCCTACCATTCCAGACCATCAAGCTGCGCCTCAATGCGGGCGAGGAACTGGCCTTCCCCATGGCCGACCCAAATGCTTTCCACTTGGGCATTTCCGAGGCCGCACTTTCGGAGAAATTCGCCGAACGTTTTCAAAAAAAACAGCTCGACAAAGGCAAAATAACTGGCCTACTTGACCTGCTGCGTTCTGGTGATTTTCAAACCAAAAAAATTATTGTTCCCTTCTCAGAAGCACCCAACGGCCTGAATTATCCAGATTTTGAACTTGATTTTGACTGCATTTTTCAGCTGAAAGAAGGTGCCGTTTGGGGCATGATTCCCGCACTGGGATTGGAAGCACTGTCCACCACGGAAGCCGAACTTGACCAGCACCTCATCGAAGTCGTGCGCATTGAGTTTTCTTCGAAAAAACGGCTGCAAAGCGTCTTTCAAATCATCGCTGCCAGTTGGTACGAGGGCGTCGAAGTCGTTCAATCTGAAATCAACCTAAAGACTTGGTCACCTGCCGAACTCGTTGAAAATCAACGAACTAAGCAATTGGAGCTTTTGCCGAAGGTGGCCGAAAAAATGGCAGAACCGCATCCGCAGGCGTTCGGTCGGGAAGAAGAATTGGGGCAGATGGAACGTATCCTGAAAGGTCGTTTTAGTAGAAACCTATTGCTCGTCGGGGCGTCTGGCACGGGCAAAACGGCGCTGGTGCAGGAGCTGGTACACCGCAAAAAACAGCTGGGCATCGAAGCCAATATCTGGGAAACGACGGCCTCGGTACTCATCAAAGAACTCACCACGGAGACGGGCTGGCAGGACAATACGACCATGTTGGTGAAAGAATTGACACTGAAAGGCGACATTCTTTTTGTACGAAACCTAGCGGAACTGTTCGAGGTCGGACGCTATGAGGGCAACTCAGTGAGCATGGCCGAGTACCTCCGAAATGCCATCGGTCGGGGCGAAGTGACGCTCATTGGGGAGTGCTCCCCGGAGGAACGGGCCAGAATAGAGCTTCGAAGCCCGGGCTATTTGGCTTTCTTCCAAACTGTGCTAGTGAACGAACCGAGGAAGGATGTGGAGGGTATTATTTTACAAAAAATAAAAAGCCTCGCCGGACAGCGACAAATGGCCGTGGAGCCAGAAGCCGTGCATGAAATCGTGCGGCTGCACCGTCGGTTTTCGCCGTACAGCGGGATGCCCGGTAAGCCTATCCGCTTCCTCGAAAGCATTTTGCTGGGGCTGACCGAACAGCCATTTTTACCCAAAAAGAAAAAAAACAAGGCCACGGAAAGCGAAGCCGAAACGGTTGCCGAAGGCAAAACAACCAATACCATCACCCGCAGCATGGTCTTGAAAAATTATTGCGAAGAAACTGGTTTGCCGCCGTTCATGGTTGACCCGGCGATTCCAATGGACGTTTCGGCCATTCGTAAGTCGTTCAATGCCAACGTGTTCGGGCAAGAGCGGGCCGTGGAGGCTGTGGTGGATATGCTGGCCACGGTGAAAACGGCACTCAGCCGAACGGGCAAACCCATCGCCTCGTTCCTTTTCGCTGGGCCGACCGGGGTGGGCAAAACGGAGCTGGCCAAAGTGCTGGCCACCACGATGTTCGGCAGCCGGGAACGGATGCTGCGCTTCGACATGAGCGAGTACAGCAGCCCCTGGTCGGTGATGCGGCTGACGGGCGAGGGGTTTTATTCCGAAGGCTTGCTCACTTCCGCCGTGCGGCGTGACCCGTTTTGCGTGCTGCTTTTTGATGAAATTGAAAAGGCCGACCCCAAATTTTACGAGTTGCTGCTGCAAATGCTGAGCGAAGGCCGCCTCTCCGACAGCCGGGGCCGAGCAGTCAATTTTTGCAGCGCCATCATCATCATGACCACCAATATCGGGGCGACCAACCTGTTCCGCAACCGCATTTCCTGGAAAAAAGAACTGGGCGAAAAGGATGTGACGCAGCATTTCACCTCGGCCATCGAGCAGCATTTCCGGCCAGAACTTTACAACCGGATGGACGCCATTGTGGCTTTTGCGCCGCTCGATGCAGCAACGGTGCGGTTTGTGGTGGAGCGGGAGATTGATTTGCTTCGCAAACGGGAGGGTATTCGGTTCCGGCATTTGGATTTGACGATTGATGAAGCGGTGTACGACCATTTGGCCGAGGAAGGCTACGATGCCCGGTTCGGTGCCCGTTACCTTCAGCGGGCCATTCGGGAAAAGCTGACCGTGCCGCTGGCAGAGGAGCTGAACCAGTTTGCTTTCGATGAGCGGTTGAGCGTAAACTTGGGCTTGGCGGATGGTAAAATTAAGGTACAGGTATCCTCCGACCCGCTCGGCTTCGACCTCCTGATGGAGCAGTGGGACAAACTGACCTTGGCAGAGAAGACCTCGCACCAGCGCCGGAAGATTGCCCTGTTGCTGGAAAGCCCGCTGTACCTGCGTTTTCAGAGTGAGCTGGACATGCTGGAAAACGAGAAAATCCGCACGGGCATTGAGTTTTGGAAAAATACTGCGCAAGCAAAACGCCATCCGGCTTTGCTGGCTGCGCAAAATAATGCATTAGCGATTTTTGAAAAAATACAGAATTTGGAGGTCGAAATCGCCTTGGCCTGCATGGAACAAGGTCAGTTTCAGACCGATTTTGGCGAGCGGTTGGAGGCTTGGGGAAGGGATTTTTTTCAGTTGCAAGTCAATCTCCACAGCCTGATTTTTCCGAAAAGAGACAGTTGCCAGATTGCCATTTATGGCACCCAATTGGCGGAAGCGGTGCAATTTTACCTAGCGGTTTTCAAGGCCAAAAATTTTGAGGTAAAAGCAATGGAATCCGTTTGGTTTAGGGAAGGCTTCACGGGAGATGCGGGCATTGTGAAGCAAAACTCCCCGAAGGGAAAGGAAAAATCAATCGTATATTTTCACCATCCAATGCCCAATTTGGACACGCTTCACCCAAAATTCACCCCGACAAAGCCAAACGACCTGCTTTGCGGTGTTGAATTTGAAGTGAGCGGCCCGTCGGTTTGGCTTTATCTTCGGGAGGAAAAAGGGTTTCAAACCTGGGAAACGAGGGAGCGGCTGGAGCCATTTTCCATTTTTATACAAACCTCCATTTCAAGCCTGAAAACCCCAGAGGAGGTGCATCGGCAGGCTTTTTATCAAAATGGGAAGTCTCGAAGGCGGGTTACTCCATTTGAGCTTTCAGATTCAAAGCTCGGCTTGGCATCCAATTTGCCGCCACTAGAAAACGTGCCGCTCTTGGTGGAAAAATTGGACAAGTTGTACGAAACCGAACTGACAAGGGCATTTTTGGACGATGAGGCGGAAGATTAGTCGGCATCGCTTTCATTGAAAAAAATATTCGTCAAAAATGAAAAAAAATCAAACTGAACCTTGGCCGTTTTTTCAAAAAAGACTACCTTTCCCGTATTAAAGCAGTCCATAAATTAGGAGCTTGAATCTAGTTTTTGATTGCCGTAAAAAGTTCTTTACTTACTGATTTCCTTTCAACTAAAAACGACCCGTTTGGGTATCGGTGCGGCGACAAAGTTGTTCAGAGTTAATCCACACACTTTGAATTCCCAACTGTGAACGGCCAAAACCCAACGACAGTCAACCGGGCGTACATTAAAACCTTTTGATTTATGAACCTTACATTCAAAGAGTTGAGAGACTTAAAGCATTCGTTGCCAACGGGCAGCATCTCCCGCATTGCTTCGGAGCTGAACGTTGACGAACAAACGGTTCGCAATTATTTTGGGGCGAAAAAGTACAATGAAGGCGACATCGCTGACATTCAAGTAGAGCCCGGGCCAGATGGTGGTATCGTCCACTTGGAAGACACTCGAATATTGGATTTGGCTAAACAAATCATCGAGGCGGCAAACCAACAAGAACTTAGTCCTAATTAAAAGTCCTGAAACAAAACATAAAAAAGGGGCGGAAAAGGTTTCCGCCCCTTTTTTCGTTCTCGGACTCTCCAAAATCAAACGTTTTGATAGTACTCGCCAGTTAGTTTTAGATAATCCGCCGTATAGTCATTCGCCTCGTCACTTTCATTTATCACCAGTTCAAACTGTTCCATCTGCTTTTGCGCTAGCTCAAATTGCAAAAGCAGCCGCTCAATTGGCTTGTTCACCTTAGGTCTCACTTCTACTATTTTGGAGCAAAAAATACCATAATTACTGGCCATTTCACGGAATCGCAGCCCTTCCATTTGGGGTAAAATCATGCAGAATTTTCCGTGTGGTGCCAGCAACGAACGCACCGCTTGGAGGAGGTCACCATGCGGCAATTTAACTGTGTGGCGCACCGAGGTTTTGTCTTGGCTGCTGGAAAAAGTGCCGCCGCTGAAGAACGGCGGGTTGCTCACGATGAGGTCGTAATGCTGGCGGCTTTGCTTCGCAAAATCTTGAATGGAAGTGTTGAAACAAGTGAGGTGGTCGGCCCAAGGGGCGTTTTTCATGTTCTCGGCGGCCTGTTCAGCAGCTTCTTCGTCAATCTCCACGGCATGAATGGTGGCGATGTTCGCCCGTTGCGCCAGCATGATGGCAATGAGGCCAGTGCCAGTGCCGATGTCCAAAATATTAACGGCGTCCGTGGTGTCGGACCAAGCGCCGAGCAGCACGCCGTCCGTGCCCACTTTCATGGAGCAGCGGTCCTGCGCTATGGCGAATTGTTTGAACTGAAAGGGTTTCACGTCGGTGGTCATCTGCATCGGACAAGTGTTTCTGGTTGAGCAGCCCAGCCAACTGGGTGCCAAGGTAAATACCTGCATAGTTACACACCATGTCCATTATTTCAAAATTTCTGGACGGAATGAATATTTGGCTGCACTCTTCGAGGGTGATGCCAAACGCCAACAGCAGGCTGCTGATTAACACCACTCGGCCCAGTATGTTCAGGTGCCGATGCGGTACGGCATGGTAAAGCAGGTACGAAAACGTGACCATCATGCTGAAATGGATAGCCTTGTCGGCAAGCGGGACGGAAGCGATGAGGTATTTGATTTCCAAGCCCAGATGCGTCTGGAGACCAACCATCGAAATGATAAAAAGGAAAATGGAAATGGCCGTGGCCGAAAGGATTTTGAAAAGCATGAACCTGAATTTTGCGGAGGCAAGTAAACAGGTTCAAATTTTTGACCAAAATGCGCTGTGAACAGGTGAATCTAACAGCCAAACCCATAAGTGACTGTTTTACAGCTACTTAAAATTATTTTTATTTCTTCTTTTTCCTTTTGTGAGGCGGCTTCGACAAGGTATCTGTACTTATATTTTTGAAAATTGGGGCTTTAATCACCTCTGTTTTTTCACCAAAAAGTAGCATGAAATTCTTTTCTGAGTATGGCTGTGAATGGGGTTTGTCAATATCGCCGACGTTGAAGGCGAAGGACACTGGGAACAGCCGTCGTTGCCCTTCTTCATCCATGACGACAATTTCATCGAAAAAAACACTGGTCTCGTTCTGCACATTTTGCAGGGTTTCCTGCACGTTCATTTCACCTGTACGATAGGTCAAAAAACTTTTGGGTGGCTGGGTTTTTCCGGCTACAATAACTTGAAAAGAAACAATGAAAAGCGTGTCCTGACCCACGAGCAGCAACGGCTCATGCTTGATGGAAAGCAGAAAACTGTCCAGCGGGTAGTTCAGGTTGGAAGGTGAAGCGGCCATGTCACCCCAAATCATCCGCACATCCTTGCCTTGGTAGCTTTGGAATTCAGGCAAATAATAGGCGTATTCTTCGAAATAAGGCGTGGTAGTATTGGCCGCAGCGACCCTGGAGGCTAGCGATTCGGCTTCTGTGATATAATGCCGATTGGTACGGAAGCCGGGTATGCGCACGATTTCGTATTGTTGAGCGTCGCCATACAATGCCACGATGCGGTCGGTATTGGGATTGTCAGGGTCAATTTTCACGAGCGCCCGCCTGCCCTTCCGAGCGATGATTTGGTAGGGCATAGTAGCTTCCAGTTGGTTGATTTCTGGCACAAAAACCGCTGGTTCGTAACCTGCATCGGGGTCTTTGATTTTGATTTCGACCTTAGAAAGGTAGATGTCTTCGGTATCGCCAAACAGGGTCAGCACATCACCGAGGTCAAGGCTATCGTTGAAAACCAAGCCGTTTTTGCGGTCTCGAAGCACGATATTTTGCGGGTCAATCCCGTTGATGTAGGCCTGCGTCCCTGTTGTTTTTCTTCTGTAAAAAATGCTGAATGTGCCGGGCTTCAGGCTTTGACCATCCTTGAAAACGGTAATGGGTTTGTTCACAATGTTTTGAAAATCAGCAAGTTCCAACTCCAAATTGGCGCTGTAGCCGTTCGGGTTGGCAAATTTGGTGAGCGGCATTTTGACTCCACCCCAGTTGACGTAATACTCGTGTGGCCTTTCGATTTTATTTTCAAAAATGGTTGTTTTGAAAAAACCTTCAGCCAATTCCCCTACCCGATGTGTGGGTGAAAAACGAGTGGGAAGCAAGGTGAAAAGCATTCCCAAACCAGCAGCAACACCAGCGAAGCCAAATGATTTTGGGGCAAAAAGGCCAGTCCGTTCGGGCTTTTCGGTTTGCCAATTTTCATAAAGCGCAGCCCAATTTTCCCGGTAGCGGTAGGCCATCGGATTCCACCAATTGAGCACCACCAGCACCTCGACCAGCAGCGCCTCCCAAGCGTAGAGGATGTGAATGGGCAACCAATTTTTTACCCAAGCCTCCTTTTTTTCTTCGTTAAAAACCTGCCAATTCAGCACCAAACTGCTCATGGCCGCTGTAGGCATGGCCTGCCAAGGAATCAGCTTAGAGCGATGGTTTCCTTTTTGTTCCAAAAATTGGTGAACCAACCAGAGCCTGTCCATCAGCCGAAAAGAGGAGACTAGCACGCCCGCAAAATAGCAGGCCAAAAGCAGGGTTGCGATGGAAATGGTAAATTCTGGGAAATGATAATCGAGGAGTTGGGTGAAGCTCATGGCCTGTTTTTCAAAAGGAATCTCCTCGGAGGTCGCCATGAAAACAGCAGGGAGTAGTGGCAGCAATCCAGCAAAAAATGGCATCAGCCGCAGTTGCCATCTTTTGGCCAAAAATGAATTTACTTGTAAACGCGTGAGGCGATAATACCCTAGCAGGAGCCAAAATGCGAGCAACGTTTCGAGTGCGAACTGCGGAAAGGATGGCATAGGCGGTGATTTCAGTTTGAAAAGTAACCACTTAACGTTTGACTTTCAAACTGATACACCGCTGTTAACATTTGGTTGAGGTAATTTTAGACGAAAACCTCTCTACCCCTTGCCGAAGGCGACCATTTTATCCTCCACCTCATGCACAAGTTCGATGAAATGCGGGTCCCGCTTGATGCCCCGCTGGCGGTGGAAAGGTAGGTCAACTTGGATATGCTGCACAAAATTGCCGGGATTGGAGCGCATGATGTAGATGTCGTCGCCGAGGTAAACGGCCTCCGCAATATCGTGGGTGACGAAGATGACGGTGGGGTGGAACTCCAGCCAAAGTTCGCTCAGGAGTTCCTGCATTTGCAGGCGAGTGTTGATGTCGAGCGCTCCGAACGGTTCATCCATCAGGAGGATTTCAGGGTTGGCGACCATGCTTCGGGCGATGGCTACCCGCTGCAATTGCCCACCGGAAAGCGTTGGATATTGGGCAAATTTTTGCTCGTGGCCCAGCAGCCCAACTTTTTTAATGATGTCCATCGCCCGGTCTTTCCGCTCTTTTTCGGCAACACCTTTGTACTGGAGGGATAGTGCCACATTGTCCAACACCGAAAGCCACGGCAGGCTGGAATATTGCTGAAAAACCATGCTCACCCGAGGGGCTTCTTCGATGGGTTTGCCATGGATGAGCACCTGGCCTTCCGTCGGTTTTTGCAGGCCAGCCACGTACCGCAAAATGGTGGATTTACCGCAGCCGGACATGCCAAGCAGCACGACAAACTCGCCTTGTGCTGGCTTGTCCGCAATATTTAAGTTGGCATTTTTGATAACCCAATTTTTGCCGCCATCGTAGGTCTGGCCGACGTCGCGAAGCTCAATGATGGATGGAAGGTTGGTTGCTGACATTACTTCAAGTAAAAGGATAAAGTAAAAGGATAAAGTGAGCGCAGTGAAATCAAGATTGTTGACGCAATGCCGCTTGCAGCTTTATTTCACCAAAAACAATGAAAACTAGCCCCGCCAAAGCGCCAATAAGCGCAACGGTACCGACTATCGGCAATTTTGAGAAAAAGACGGCAACGGCAAAAATCACCAGCAGCAAATAGATGCCGTAGCGAACTTCGTTGTTGCCGTTCAGCACGGTTTTGTAATGGCGGTGCGGGAAGAGCCGTTTGCCGATGTACACGAAAACCCGGTCTTGCAGAAAGCCGATAAGGACGATGGCGAGGATGATGGCAAACATATCTGGCACCTGCTGCAAACGCCGTTTGATGTAAATGAGCGCACCGAGTCCGCCGCCGTCCTTGTTGATGTACTCCGCCACGATGATGTAAGTCCAAGAAACAGCCGTGAGCACCCGAATATCGTCGAGGAGGCGGCTCATGACGGCTGGAAAATAGACGGTTTTGATGGTTTGCCAATTGGAGGCACCGAGCGTGAAAACGGTGGAGAGATATACTTCATCCACATCGTCAATGCGGGAAATGACCGTGGG
>JBGSWN010000017.1:0-9849 GCA_041752395.1 Saprospiraceae bacterium
AAAAGCCCTCCACGATAATGGGCTGAGGGTAGTGATGGACGTGGTTTACAACCACACTGGCAGCACAGAGAACTCCGTTTTTACCCTAACCACACCGTATTATTATTACCGTAGGCTTCCCAATGGATGGTATTCTGACGCTGCATCCTGCGGCAACGAAGTGGCCTCCGAACGGCCAATGGCGCGCAAATTCATGGTTGAGTCCATGCTTTTTTGGGCCAAGGAATACCATATTGACGGGTTTCGGGTGGACCTGATGGGCATCCATGACATAGAAACCATGAATCAAGTGGCTGCCGAACTTCGCAAAGTGGACCCTACCATTTTCATTTATGGCGAAGGTTGGACAGCAGGCAACAGCCCGTTGCCAGAAGAGAAAAGGGCAGTGAAAGCCAATGTGCCACAACTCAATGGCATTGCCGCTTTCTCCGATGAATTTCGGGATGGCATGAAAGGCCATGTTTTCAAACCAAATGCGAAAGGTTTCATCAATGGCGAAGACAAACTGGTGGAAAGTGTAAAATTTGGTATCGTGGGCGGTACTGCTCACCCGCAAGTGGATTTGTCCCAAGTGAATTACACCCAGAAAGCTTGGGCAAAAACGCCGCAACAATGCATCAATTACGTCTCCTGTCACGACAATAACACGCTTTGGGACCGGCTCAGTCTTTCCTGTTCGACAAATACGGAATTGGAGAAACTGAATATGGACAAATTGGCGCAAACCATCGTCTTCACTTCGCAAGGTGTGCCGTTTCTTCATGCAGGTGAAGAATTCGTGCGTACCAAGCAGTTGGTGGAAAACAGTTACAATTCGCCCGACGAAATCAATCAAATCAATTGGGAAAACAAGGCCAAATACAACGACCTCTTTCAGTATTATCAGAACTTGGTCCAGCTTCGCAAAGCACACCCAGCCTTCAGGATGACCAGCCAAGCCCAGATTGCTGAAAACTTGAAATTCATTGACCTCAAATTTGACCATACCATCGGATATATTTTGGGAGACTACGCCAACGGCGATTCATGGAAGCGCATTTTGGTCATTTTCAACGGAAACATAAATGGTAAGCAAATTGAGTTGCCAGCGGGTAATTGGAAAATCATTTGTACCAATAACCGCATTGACATGAACGGCATGGGCATGAACACCACTGGTTTCGCCATGGTAGGTCCTTCTTCGGCTTATATCTTGGTGGAGGAGTAAAAGCGGCTGAGAGCGTGAGCGAGTGAGCGGAGTGAGATGCTTACCTTATAACCAATTAAACATTTTGCTTTGAAAATAGACATTCTGGCCATTGGGGCACATCCAGATGATGTTGAATTGAGTGCTTGCGGCACTTTGTTGCACCATATTTCTTTGGGTAAAAAAGTTGGATTGCTCGACCTGACCAGGGGTGAATTGGGCAGTCGAGGGACTGCAGATTTGCGGGATTTAGAGGCTGTAGAATCGGCTACTAAAATGGGCGCAAGTTTTCGGAAGAACCTGCGGATGGCCGATGGCTTTTTTCAATACACTCAGGAAAACCTGTTGAAAGTTATCGAAATTATTCGCTGGTGCAAGCCGGAAATCGTCTTGGCCAATGCACTTGATGACCGCCACCCGGACCATGGTCGAGCCGCAAAACTGACCGCAGACGCTTGTTTTTATTCAGGTCTTTTAAAAATTGAAACTGAATTTGAAGAAAAGGCCCAAACGCAATGGCGGCCAAAAGCGGTTTATCATTACATCCAAGACAAGGATTTGACGCCTGATTTTGTGGTGGATATCACGCCGTTCATGGACAAGAAACTGGATTTGATTCTCACTTTTCGTTCGCAATTTTACCTTCCTGAGGACAAAACATTTATTTCAGAACCCAAAACGCCAATCTCGGGCCAAGACTTTTTTGAGTTTGTGAAATCAAAAAACCGGGCCTTCGGGCGACCCATTGGGGTTGATTTTGCAGAAGGTTTCATTGCACAGCGCATCCCCGGCGTCTCCGACTTGTTTGATTTGAAATGATAAATTGGCGACTTTCAACCAATCAGCATTGCTAAATCCAAGTGATGCTTTCCTATCTTTGACCCAAACAAAAAAATTCATTATGAAAAAATTCCTACTCCCGTTGTTCTCACTTGCCCTCCTAACTCAAATTTCTGCTCAGAAGGAATTCTGGTTCGAACTGGGCGCAAAAGGCGGCGTTGGCCTGTCTTTCTTGACCAATAAAAACATCTTTGATGATGACAACTACGGTTACAAACTCACAATGAGCAATACTTTTGGGGCAAAATTTGCCGCCAATTTTGGCCCAACGCATAGCATCATGGTAGAGGGAATGCTAGCCAATCTCGGCCAGGATTTCGATTATAAACTTATCCCAGGAGAACGAAATCAAAAAGAAGAAATCGATTTCAAATCAATGGATTTAGGCCTGCTGTACCGGGCAACCATCCAACGAAACTACATCGAAATTGGCCCAGTTTATTCCAAAGTTCGTTCTGTAAAATACAGCTCGGAAGCCGATGCCTCCAAGTATTTTGAAGACAATTACCTTTCTGGCGTGCTTGGTTTTGGAGGCTATCTTGGTGGCGCCGATGCCTTTTCTGTCGGGATGGGACTGCGCTTCCATTATACTTTTGCCGACCTTGTAAACGAAACTGGACAGAAAGCTGGCTATCCAAATCCCGTAAAAACGCCGCCGTTGCTCTACCCTTCCGTTGAGCCAACCCATTTTGCTTGGGCAGAAGTCATGTTTGAAGTGAATTTTGGGGTTGGACATTTTGCAAAAACCTCTTGTTCCGACCGCTTCAAGCGGATGCGTCGTCGCTAATTCGTTTTCATTTTTTTGATTCAAACCATTTTGTTTTTAAATTAAAACAAAATCGTATCTTGCGGTAAATATCAAAACACACCGCCATGAACGAGCTGTCCATTTGTTTGCTTTTTCTCGCCCTCGGCCTGTTGATTGGAGGGCTGCTAGGTTGGCTATTTACGAAGTTAAGATTCGGTAAAAATGAAGTTGACCCAGCAGTGCTGCAACGAGATTTCGTTGCTCGCCAACAATATGATGCAGCTTTGGAGCAGCAGTCTTTCTTGCACAATGAACTGAAAGCCAAGCAAGAAGACATTGTTTTTTTGGAAAAAACGCTCTCCGCCAAAGAACGTGACCTGCTTTATGTAGAGGAGAAATTGACCGCTTGGAAAAAGGATTACGAGCAATTGCAGCAGCGGGCGCATTTGGAATTTGAGAGTGTCGCCAATCGCTTACTGGAGGAAAAGTCCAAAAAATTCACCGACCAAAATGAAAAACAATTAAACGATTTGTTGCATCCGCTCAGGGAGAAAATCCGGGAATTCGGGCAAGATGTCGAGCGGCGATTCACTGACGAGGCGAAGGACAAGGTTTCTTTGAAGAAGGAAATCGAATTGCTTCACAGTCTCAACCAGCAACTCAGCCTCGATGCCAAAAACCTCACCTCCGCCTTGAAAGGCGATTCCAAAGTTCAAGGCGATTGGGGAGAGATGCAGTTGGAAATGCTGCTCGAAAAATCTGGCCTCCTCCGTGGCACTCATTTCGAAGCACAGAACTCCTACAAAGATGAAAATGGCCAAGAAAAGCGCCCAGATTTCATCGTTTACCTACCCGATGAAAAGCACCTGATAGTTGACTCAAAGGTTTCGCTCAAAGCTTACGAAAAATTCTACAACGCTGAAAATGAGGAACTTAAGCGCCGCCACCTTAAAGAACATGTGGACTCCATCCGACAACATTTGAAGGATTTGAGTGGCAAAAACTACCCGCAACTTCAACAACTCAATTCGCCTGATTACCTGCTGATGTTCGTGCCTATCGAGCCTGCATTTGCCGTCGCCTTGCAGCACGACAACCGACTTTTCTTGGATGCACTGGAGAAAAATATCGTCATCGTCACCTCCTCTACCCTACTCGCCACCATGCGGACGGTTTCGTATATCTGGCGACAGGAACGACAAAAACGAAATGTCCTGGAAATAGCCCGGCAAAGCGGAATGCTCTATGATAAATTCGTGGGTTTTGTGGAAGACCTGCGGGAAGTTGGCAGTCGCCTAGACCATGCCCAAGCGGCACTAAACAGCGCCATGAACAAACTTTCTGAATCGAAAAAATATGGGGATACGCTGATAGGCCGGGCACAGAAAATCAAAGAGCTAGGTGCCAAGGCGACCAAGTCTTTGCCGATTGATTTACTGACCGATCATGAAGCTGATTTGGATGAGGAACTGGCGGAATTACAGTAGTTCCAAGCACTTGCGGAGGCTCTGCTGCCAATGTGCTATTTCGATGCCGAAATTCTGCTTGATTTTGTTCTTGTTGAGTAAGCTGTAAGGTGGCCTTTTGGCAGGCGTAGGAAATTCTTTAGTTTCAATGGGCTTGACTTTCACAGCCATTTTCTTCTGGTCAAAAATCGCAACTGCAAAATCATACCAGCTCGTTACCCCTTCATTGCTGAAATGGTAAACTCCTGTGAAAAATTTCTTGTCAACTTCCTGGTTTTCTGTCTTTTGGATAATCGTCAACAAAACATGGGCAAGGTCACGGGCATAAGTCGGCGTACCAATTTGGTCATAAATAACCGACAACTCACTCCGTTCAGCGCCAAGCCGAAGCATTGTTTTCACAAAATTATTGCCGAAGGAAGAATAAACCCAAGAAGTCCGAATCACCAATGCGCAGCCAGGATGGTTTTTCAAAACTGCCTCGTCGCCGTTCAGTTTTGTGCGGGCGTAGGTACCTTGCGGATTGGTAAAATCAGTCTCGATATATGGCTTAGTTGACTGGGTATGATATACGTAATCCGTGGAAATATGCAGCATGTAGGCCTTCTGGGTGGCACAAGCAGCCGAGAGATTTTCAGGGCCGACCGTATTCACTTTCCAAGCAATATTAGTCTCCGTCTCCGCCAAATCAACGGCTGTGTAGGCAGCGCAATTGATGCAGTAGTCAACTTTATTTTCTGAAAAAAACGTTTTGACCGCCTTCGGGTCGGCAATGTCCAATTCGTCAATATCCACGAACTTGAATTCGAAGTCATCGAATTGGGTTGCGAGTGTTTGAAGCTCCATCCCCACCTGTCCCTTGCTTCCTGTCACCAAAATTGTTGGTCGCTTCTTTGTCATTGTGTTGTCGAATGCACCTCTGTGATAGTCTTGAGAGGAAATGTTGTCTAATGCTATTGTCCAATTACTTATTTATCAAGCAGTTATAAAGGCAATCTATTGATTGGCACTGCCACTATTTTACATGATCGCCCAAAGATGGGAAATTTCTGTCCCTTTCCGCAACAATTAATTTGTCCGTTTCTATTTCCCAATCAATATTCAATATTGGGCAATCAAAACGAAGCCCCCCCTCGGCTGCTTTGGAGTAAAAATTATCACATTTATAGAAGAAAACCGCCGTCTCGCTCAAAACCACATATCCGTGTGCAAAGCCTTTTGGTACGAAAAGTTGGCGTTTATTTTCGTCGCTCAAACGGCAGCTGAAATGTTGACCGTAAGTTGGCGAACCTTCCCGAATATCAACAGCCACATCCAATACCTCACCTTGGAGTACCCGCACCAGTTTGGCTTGGGCTGCATCGCCTTTTTGGTAGTGAAGCCCTCTTAGCACGCCCCTTCCTGAAAACGCTTGGTTATCTTGAACGAAATTGATGGCGAACCCAGCTTCCTGTTCCCAAGTATTGGCATTGAAACTCTCGAAAAAATAGCCCCGGTCATCGCCGAAGACTTTTGGTTCAATGATTAGCAGTCCAGGTATTTCTGTTTGGATGAAAGCCATTTTGATTCAAGGAAAAAGGAAAAAGGAGAAAGGAAAAAGAACAGATCGTGGAATTAGGTAGGCAGTTCCCACTTTTTACTTTTTACATTCTACTTTTGACTTCTTCATTTATTTTTCTCTATAAAAGATGGTGATGGGAACCCCTGTAAACTGGAATTTCTCCCGCATCCGGTTTTCGAGAAATTGAGTGTAGCTGTCCTTTACGTGCTTCGGATTGCTGCAATAAAAGACAAACGCAGGGTACGGGGTCGGCAACTGGTTCATAAACTTGATGCTGACGGTTCTCCCTTTGTGCATTGGTGGAGAATACCGCTCAATCTCCGGCTGCATCTGGTCATTGAGGAACGAGGTCTTGATTTTCCTCGCACGATTTTCATACACCTGCAATGCCTCCTCGACCGCTTTGAAAATCCGTTGCTTTTCATGGACAGAAATGAAGACAATCGGCACATCGCTGAACGGTGCAATTTTTCGCTTCATCTCTGCTTCAAAGTCACGGGCTGAGTTGGTCTCTTTATTAGCGATCAAGTCCCATTTGTTGACCAAAAGCACGATGCCTTTGTTGCGTTTTTGTGCCAATCGGAAGATGCTCATGTCCTGCGCCTCGATGCCCGTTTGGGCGTCAATCATCAAGATACAAACGTCTGATTCTTCGATGGCTTGAATGGCCCGCATCACGGAATAGAATTCAATATTCTCATGGACCTTCGCCTTTTTCCGAATTCCAGCAGTATCCAAGAGTATAAATTCCTTGCCAAATTTTGAGTATTTGGAGTGAATGGTATCCCGAGTGGTGCCTGCGATATCCGTCACGATATTGCGGTCTTCGCCCAAAAGTGCATTCACCAAGGAAGATTTGCCCACGTTCGGCTGACCGACGATGGCGAATTTTGGCAGGTCGGTTTCAATCACTGCATCTTCCGAAACATGCGCTGTCACTGCATCCAATAGCTCACCTGTACCACTGCCCGTCAAAGACGAAACAAAGAACAATTCCTCAAAACCTAAGCTGTAAAACTCATTGGCCAGCAGGTACCGCTCGTGGTTGTCCACTTTGTTGACGCACAAAAGCACGGGAATTTTGGAGCGGCGGAGCAATTTGGTCACGTCCTCGTCCAAGTCCGTGATGCCCGTCGTAACGTCCACCATGAAGACAATCACCGAAGCTTCTTCGATGGCGATTTTCACTTGGTCACGTACCGCTGCCTCAAAAATATCATCGGAATGCTCGACGAAACCGCCGGTGTCCACTACATTGAATATCTTTCCGTTCCACTCGCAGGTACCATATTGGCGGTCACGGGTCACACCCGATATGTCGTCCACGATGGCCTGCCTACCGCCAATCAAGCGGTTGAAAATGGTGGATTTGCCCACGTTCGGGCGGCCTACTATTGCTACTATATTTCCCATTAATTTTAATTAGACTTTAGATTCTAGACTTTAGACTTTAGATAGGGTCAGGGCAATATGGCTCGAAACCATCTAATGTCTATTGTCTATTGTCTATTGTCAGTTTTCGTATCCAAAATGTTTCAACATCCGCTCATCGTCCCGCCAATTGTCCCGGACCTTTACGTGGAGGTCAAGGAAAACCTTGTTTTCCAGCCATGTTTCGATGGACTTTCGGGCTTCGGTGCCGAGTTGCTTGATGGAGCTTCCGTTTTTTCCTAAAATTATCATTTTCTGTGTCTCTCTCGACACGTAAATAATCGCATTGATTTCCACGAGGTCTTCCCCCCGAGTGGTTTTTGTTTCCTTAAAACGCTCGACGACGACTTCCGTTGAGTACGGGATTTCCTGCTTGTATTGTTCGAGGATTTTCTCCCGAATGATTTCACTGATAAAAAAGCGCTCCGGCTTGTCCGTCAGTTGGTCTTTTGGATAATACTCAGGGCCTTCCGGCAATTCCAATTTGATTTGCTCCAACATCTCCTTGGTGTTGGTTTTTTGCAAAGCAGAAATCGAAATGACCGCCTTGAAATCCACCCGCTCCGACCACCATTGGGTATGCGCTTCAATATCGCTGGCTTTGGCTTGGTCTATTTTATTGAGGATGAAAAACTTGGGGACTTCGCTGTCCTTCAATTGCTGCAGCACCGGGTCGTTGTCCTCGTATTTTTCATAAATATCCGTGATGAACAAGAGCAAATCCGCATCCTCGAAGGCGGAATGGGCGAACTTGTTCATAGCCTCTTGCATCTTGTACTTGGGGTCTTTGATGATGCCGGGTGTATCTGAGAACACCATCTGGAAATCGTCCCCGCTCACGATGCCGATGATGCGATGCCGGGTCGTCTGTGGCTTGGACGTGATGATGGACATCCGCTCACCCACGAGGGTGTTCATCAGCGTACTCTTACCGACGTTGGGGCGGCCAATGATATTGACGAAGCCGGAACGGTGAATGTTTTTTATTTCCAATTATAAAAATTGTAATTCTAGAGTTATTGAAACAAATTATTGTGACGCACCAATTGGCTTAGATTTGTTTTTGGCCAATTGCTCGTTTATATAAGCCTTTAATTCCTCAAAATTCATATCTTGAATTTCTTGACTTATTTTATCTCTTATGTCACGCATCATTTTAACAGCGTCAAATATTCTCATTTTCACAAAGTGTGATATTTATTTTCCTGGATATTTCCCCGCCAATGCCAACAGTTGCCTTCGCTGTACCCGCTCTGGAGCATTGAATTGTAATATCTTCATAGTAGCTTCCCCAATTTTGGTTTTAGGAAGGATGGACCCATTTGAATGTTCAAAATGCTCGTTCCATTTATCGGAACGTGGATTGTAAAACCGAATTAGTTTTTTCCCCGGCGGCAACACCGTACCCAAATCGCTCCCTTTATTGAGGTTGTCCACCAAACAGCTATAGGCCAAGTTTTCTGGGTTGGTTTCTCCACCATGCTTAATGCTGAAGATGTGGTCAATTTGGCAACCGAAAACCAGGTCATCCTCATGGACAAGGCAATATTCGCAAACATGGCCTGCCCGCTTAGACACCATAGATTTTAGTTTCTCTGGAATATGCCTGCTCATGCCGCTTTCATCAATTGGTAGGCCCTTGCCTTCGCCAGACCAACCATGTTTTCAAGAAAGAGAAAGTGCTGAAGTTCTGATGATTCTTCAGTTGTCAAAGTCTCTTCACTTTTTTTCAACAGCAAGTCTTGCACCCTTTCAAGGGTCTGCTTGCTTGGTGAATAGCTGGCTATGATGGCCGGGTTAGATTTGGCAATCAATTCCACAATTTCCGTAAATGCCGTTGAATGAACCATTTATTTAATTTTTCATCAAAAATAAGTCATTTTAAATGCAATCAAAATAACTTACGATTCTTATAGCCCATCCTCGCCGCCTTCGTTGACTGATAGGGCTAAGGGAGTCCTTGGAGGCGTTTCGCCCTCATCCCCCCTATTTGTTCGCCACTTTAGACTTCCCCTTTTGCAATGCAAACACCACCACCGCCAACGGCGGCACATCCACCGTCAAGCTATAATCCCGGCCGTGTTTCTCCTCTTTTTTCGATTTAATAGGCTTGGCATTGATGATGCCCTTGCCGCCATATTTTTCATCATCGCTGTTCAGTACCTCGACCCAAGTGCCACTTTGCGGAGCACCAAAACTATATCCCTCACGGGCAACCGGTGTGAAATTGCATACAACCAGCAAAGTATCTTCCGCCTTTATTCCCCGCCGCATATAGATGATGACGCTGTTCTGCCAATCGGCATGTTCTATCCATTCAAAGCCATATTGACTAAACTGCTGCTCATACAGTGCTTTTGAACCCGTATAAAAATGGTTCAAATCCCGCACCCAGTCTTGCATGCCCTTGTGGTACCCATGTTCCAGCAAGTCCCAAACCAAGCCCCGCTCAATGTTCCACTCGCTGGTTTGCCCAAACTCACCGCCCATGAACAACAAATTCGTCCCGGGATGCGTCCACATATACCCGAACATGGCCCTAAGACCCGCAAAACGCATCCACTCGTCACCGGGCATTTTATCAATCAATGGGCCTTTGCCATGCACCACCTCATCG
>JBGSWN010000018.1:0-5420 GCA_041752395.1 Saprospiraceae bacterium
ATCAATGTTCAATACTTCTTCGAATGGGTTTGGGAAAACGGCAATGTCCATACCCACCTCAGTGTTCCTTGTTGCCACAGTTCCGATTTGGAGCGTCTGGCAGTAGGTGCCCGTGCCATTGGCATTTGAAACGGTGAGGCAAACCTCGTAGCTTCCATCGGTGGGGAAAATGTGCACCGGGCTGGTGTCCTGACTTGTGCTGTTATCCCCAAAATCCCAATGCCACTCGGCGGGTTCGTAATAGGACAAGTCCGTAAATGCCACTGCTAGGTAATCAATGGTATCATGGTATAAGTGAAAGAATGCAACTGGAATATTGTCAAGCCCAAGCGTATCGCAGGTGCTTCCGTCAATGGGGCCAAGCCGGTAATTGGGATAATTGGGTAGCGAGAATGCGTTCCGTGTGGGCAGTTTTAGCCCATGCTGGACAACATTGCAGGCAAGCCCCTTTTCGTTTGGGGATTCTATGACGTGCAGATAGTTCGTGGCATTGTTCGCCGATAGGTATATCTTCCCGTTGGGTGCAAGCTGTACCATGTGAAACCTCGTCTGGAAAGGGTCAGTGAACCCGTCGTACTGGGCCACAACCACCTCACTTGCCTCAATATCAGCAGCCCAAAGGTCGAACTGAAGGATTTGGTAGTCCATGGAAACGTAAAGAAACCTAGAGTTCTGGGAAACGGCCACTCCACCGGAAAAGGCATTGACATCGTACTGAAGCCGTCTGTGGTTGCTTAATATCCCTGTGCATCGGTCAAAGTCGTAAACTTCAACGTACTGGCCAATTGTGAAATCTATGGTATGGTATTGCACATAGTGCTGGCCGTCCGGTGAAAATGAGGCCTGCCCTAATCCTATCTTAATCGGCAAACCAATATGCTGGGTGTCAACGGACACGATGCCGTCAGGGGCCAACAGTATTTTGTAAAACAAGTTTGATTCTTCCTTCCTTTTTAAGACCCACCAATCCCTTCCGTTTGCATGGCGTGTAGCCGTGAGCTTGCCATAGTCGAGCGTATCGGAAATCAGTACCTCTTTTTTTACGACAAGGGCCCCCAGCCCCCCGTTTTCGGTCATGTCTATTATAGAAAAATAAAGGTCCGTTACCGCCGTGTGGAGGGTGCTTCCTCCACCTACATCCCCAATTGTTTCATGAAAAAGCATGTAACGGTCTGTCTCATCGGGAATGGGGAGCGCCAAACCTCCCTGCACAAGGTCATAACCTGTTGCGTTGTAAGTATTCAAATCAGCACCGTTCTCCATAACTTGGTAGGAAGTATCCTCCACATAAATCCCATTGAAGTAGAAAAGGAGGTTCCCCCCTTCATCGCAAATACTTGCATTTGTTTGATTAATAAACATTTCAATATTTGGATTTTTATAAACAGCGGGAAACTCGGGGCGGGTGAAGTCCAATACTGAAATGCCATAAGCTGGGTCGCCTGCATCTCCGCCATATCCCATTAGCCAGACATGGTCGTTCTTTTGTGAAAAACAGGTTGACAGGTACAGCAGTGTGAGCGGGAATAAAAGAAGGTATTTCATGGTCTGTCTATGAAATTGGGCGGCAGGATTTAAAAACTCTTTGTTTCAAGTATGTTTCAAGCAGTCTCTAAGTATTTTTATAAATTTGTCAAATCTGCCTCTCACCCCATCAAAACCATCTCCAACCACGCCCTCTGCCTCCTCACCCGCTCGGCGTTCTTTTCCAGTTCAATGGAAACGGGGTTGACCATCCAATCTACCCTGCATTGGTTGCAGACAATCGTCATATTGTTCACGCAGGAATAGGCTCTGAATGAACCTTGATAAGCTGTTCCGCCTTCAAAGCCACGATGGCATAAGCCACGCCACGCTGGTCAGCAAACTCTACCAGGAAGTTTTCTGCGTCAAAAGCCTCGACCACTGTGCCGATGCTGCCCTGCTGGAGGCGCTCGTTGGGTAGGGGGTCTTTGAGTACCACCACATCGAGCAATTTGATTTCATTTTTCATAAAACACAGATTTATAGGATAAAACAACTGACCAAGCGAGGAAAATCTTCTTCATTTCGGATAATCCAAACCGTCCTGATGACTACTTCCCTTCGATTTCGGATGAACGGGAAATCAACCTGCCAGATTTCCCCAAAATTAATGGTTTTTTCAAAAACTGCTTCATTAGTGAGAATCGCCGCTAAGATGGCCGATATTAATTCCGCTCCATCTTTGGCAGTCATGTCAAGCACTGACCGAAATACGTTTGCCTTGTGCCTACATTCGATATGTTCATCTGAAAGGCAGTAGCCGTAGATTTTCTCATCGGCTATAAAGGCATTTTCAGCATTTGGTAGTTTCATTGTTCCTAGGTTTTCATTATTTACCGACATCACTCCATCAAAACCATCTCCAACCACACCCCCTGCCTCCTTGCCCGCACGGCGTTCCTTTCCAATTCAATGGAAACGGGGTCGTGAATTGGCCGCATACTTCAAGCAAGCCAAAATCGCCTCCCTCGTCAAATGCGGGTACGAAACCAACAAATCCTCTGGGGTTTGCCCATAGCCCAGCCTTTCAACGATTAGCTCAACGGTGATACGGGTTCCTTTGATGACAGGCTTCCCTAGCATGATGGCAGGGTCGCTGTGGATGTATTCTTGCCAATTTTCCATGTTGATAATGTATTGATTTTGAGACAAAACTACCCAATCCAAATGGAAGTTCAAAGAACACGGAAGAAATGGACGTAAATGCAAGGAAACCCATGAAGTGCTTGCTGCGGTTGAATGCGTTGAAGTGGTCGGCAGCTAAGTGAGCAGAAAAATTTCGTAGATTGCTTCTTCAAGATTTTGTAATTTTGTTGAAAATAAATCCATGTTCATCTACAAAAACATCATCACCATTGAGCCGGGCAAACGTTCCGGCAAGCCTTGTATTCGCAACATGCGCATAGCAGTGGAAGACATCCTCCGCTATCTTGCTTCGGGCATGTCCATCGAAGAAATCTTGGAAGATTTTCCAGAACTCACCCGTGAGGATATACTTGTTTCCTTGGAGTTTTCCGCAAACCGCCAACAACGCATCGCAGTTGCAGCATAAACCAATGCCAAGCTGATGAAAATCCTAGTTGACCAAATATCTCCTTTCGGCTGGTTCCTCGGATTCTTGAACTGTTTCCAGACACTGCGCATGTCAAAGACTTTGGGCTGATTGACCACAACGACTTTCTGATTTTCCAGTATGCCCGGAAACACCAGTTTATAGCCATTCTTACCCTCGACGAAGATTTCTACAATATTCAATTGGAGCACGGCACACCGCCCAAAATCATTTGGATGCGTTTGGGCAATTGTTCTACTGCCTCACTGGCTACTGCCATACTCGACAATGTAGCGACCATTCATGACTTTCTGTTGAAAGATGGAATTGACTGTTTGGAGTTGTTCTGAGTGGAAATCCTGCTGGAAATGGACGTGAATACCATGACGCCGGTGGAGTGTTTGATGCGGTTGAATGAGTTGAAGCGTTTGGCAGGATAATAACACGGACTGAACCAGTCCGTGCTTCTGCAATAACAGATAGGCAGCAACTTGGGAACGGGAAAGCACGGTCTGGCAGACTGTGTTACAAAAAAGGAGGTTTACCATATTAATTACGGCAAACCTCCTTATTGTTTTTCAATTAATATCTACCAATTATTAACTGCCTAGCAACAGACCTGTGTCCATCCACCAAAATCCAAACGATATAATGGCCTTCTTTCAAATCCCGCAAATCCATCTGGTAATATTTTGAGTAAATATTTTCCAAATCGAACTGCTTAACCTGCACACCAAGTGCATTAAAGACCTTAATTTGGGCAGGCTTACCAATAAGTTTGCTTAAATCAATTTTAGCAAAACTATTTGCAGGATTGGGGAAAATGGTAAACGTCTTTAGTATTGGGAAGTAGATTTTCTGCACTTCCGAAAAGCTCACAAGGTTGTTTTCACCCAATAGTTTTAGACGATAATAGTTATCTCCTTCCAATGGCTCCAAATCGTAATCATGATATACTTCAGCGACATTGGTTTTTTCAGGAGCAATGACCGATATATCCTCAAAAGTATCGCCATCCTCTGACCGCTGAAGGATATAACTTTCTGTATGTGCCCCATCATTATGTAGCCAATAAAACGCTGTGTGCTCATCATGCTTTATTGCTTCAAATTGGAAGTTACTGCCGTATCCAATGAGGTTATCACTCACAAAAACGGTATCCAATTTTTCGCAAGCCACGTTATAATTCTGGTCGAAATACTTCACCAAAACCTGGTAGCTGTTGGAAGGCAACGGAATGGAAAGTGTTGCGCCGCAGTTTTGGAAGCAATAAAAAACAGAATCCCAATCCATGTCGAATATCTGAAACTCCAAAATGAAGTTAGTATTGATATTTTCAATGGTCAATTGATTGGGTGTGGGCACATAGACCAAACTAATACATGGCGGCGGGTTAATTCCTCCAGCGATAACTACCGTTTCCAGCACCTCGCACAATTGCTGATAATTCGCATCAAAGTATTTGGCAAATACATAGTAGGTGCCGTTCGGGTAAGTCTGCGTCACAGTGGCGCCGCAGTTGGCAAAGCACTGGAACAGGGTGTTCCAATTGGCATCAAATACTTGGACAAATGAAATTGGTTGCAAATCAAGCCCGGTGACGATTATGTCATTGCCGCTTGTAGCAATGTCTATATTGCTGCAAAGATTGCCGCAATTTAAACCCTCGTCTATCTGACCATCACAGTTGTTGTCCAAGCCGTCGCAGATTTCAGCGGCTACTGGGTTTATGGCAGCGTTGGTATCGTCGCAGTCTTCGTTGTTGGTCACAGAACCTGCAATTGGAGCACAGGAACTGGTGGCCATTGCCAAATTATCCCCGAAGCCATCACCGTCCATATCGACATAATATAATGTTGCGGAAAGCCCTTCTTCAATCTGCCCATCGCAGTTATTATCCAAGCCGTCGCAGATTTCAGTGGCACCTGGATTGATGGCAGCTTTGGTATCATCGCAGTCATCATTGTTAGTCACAAAACCTGCAATTGGAGCACAGGAGCTGGTGGCCGTTGCCAAATTATCCCCGAAGCCGTCACCGTCCATATCGACATAATATAAGGTTGCGGAAAGACCCTCGTCTATCTGACCATCACAGTTGTTGTCCAAGCCATCGCAGATTTCTGTGGCACTTGGGTTGATGGCTGCATCATTATCGTCGCAGTCATCATTGTTGGTCACAGAACCTGCAATTGGAGCACAGGAGCTGGTGGCCGTTGCCAAATTATCCCCGAAGCCATCACCGTCCATATCGACATAATATAATGTTGCGGAAAGCCCTTCGTCAACCTGTCCATCGCAGTTGTTGTCCAAGCCGTCGCAGATTTCAGCGGCATTTGGGTTGATG
>JBGSWN010000019.1:0-35633 GCA_041752395.1 Saprospiraceae bacterium
AAAAACTGGATGGAGGGGACAACCGACCGTCTTGGGCCCTACCTCGTTGCTGGCATCAAAAACCAGTTCGTGGGGCTACCACCCTCCAAAGTGGCAGGGAATTTCGGCTGGGTGGATGAGCATACTTTGCAGCTTAAGCTACGCTATATCGAAAGCCCACATTCCGAGACTTTTACTTGCCATTTTGATGGGGAAAAGATACTGGTGGAATATGAAAAGAGCAATGATTTTGGTGGAAAGAAAATGGTTTTGGAAGGGGCAAAATAAGAAAAAACGAACGGGCCTGAGGTTGACTCAGGCCCGTTCGTTTTTCAAAAAAGCGCTAAATTTTAGTTCACTTTCTTCAACTCCCCACCTTCCATCGTCACCAAAAGTGCACCTGGATAACCCCGTTTTTGAGCTTTGTCCAGCCCTACCTGAGCTGAGGATTTTGAATCAAAACCACCCAGCACCACAACCGTGAAGTCACCTTTTTTCATGAAATGAACAAGGCCCACGTCCTCAATTTCACTTTGCTTGAAGTTTTTCAAATCACGGTAGGCCGCCAATTTCACCAAATATCCATCCAATGCGGTTGAAGTGGTCGCTGTGGCAGCGGGCTTTGTTTCAACCGGAGCTGGTTTTGTTTCGGCTGGCGCAGGTTTCGTTTCCACCACTTTCGTAAACGTTGTAGATTTTACTGGAGATTTGGAGCCAGCCGATTTGCCCTTTTGTGCGACGATGAAGGCACCTGCGTAGCCTGCCTCCTTGGCTTTAGCTTGGGCAACGGCGGCTGATTCCCGTGAGTCAAAAACCCCGAGCCGGATTTTCGTCCTGCCTCCTTCGCTCACAGCAAAAACGGTCCCCATCGCACCCACTTTCTCTTCGTAAGGTTTCAAGCCCGGATTTCCTGTGGTGGAAGCCAATTGCACCGCAAAACCATCAATCAAATCGTCATTCGATGCAGGCGCAGCAGGCGTTTCAGCTTTAGCGGGTGTTGTTTCTTTCGGCTTGGTTTCTTTGGAAACACTCCCGCCTGTGGCACTTGAGCCAACTGGATAAATCGTCGTCACCTCCAAGTTTTTCTGATTGGAAGTAGCGGCCGTAAATTCGCTCGTAAAATCTTTAAATCCCGACTTCGAGTAGCGCATTTGATAGGTAGTTTTCGGTTTCAGCGCAATGCTGAACGTACCACTGGCATCCGTGCGGGTAGAGATTTCCTCCTTTGTTGCTGTGTTGGTGGCGATGATTTTGGCATCTTCAATTCCTTTATTGTTGGTGCCATCCACCACTTTACCGCTGTACGAATCGGCGTTATTGGTCAATGCAACTTCCAATGTGCGGCTCTGACGCATACCGAGCGTTGTAATTTTTACGGTTTTACTTGAAAAACCATCTTTATAAACCGAAGCCGTACAGTCCAGATTATCGGTGAGCGTAAAGGTGAAAAGCCCGTTCACATTGGTAAATTGGTTGGAGACGCCACAATTGGAAAAGTCAATCGTTGCGCCAGCAATCGCCTCGCCCGTCAGTGCATCGCTTACTTTGATGACCACACTTTCCGTTTCCTTCACGATGCGGTAAATATCCTCAGAGCCTTTGCCGCCATTGCGGTTGGAGACGATGTAGCCGATATTTCGAGCCGAGTCAAATATAAAGCCGTAGTCATCTGTGGAACTATTCAGGCCTGCACCACCATGGTAAACTGTGGCAAAACGACCGTTGCTGTCTTCTGCCCTAAAAATGTCAAAGCCACCAAAACCCTTCTGGTAGTCGCTAGCAAAAAACAGCGAATTACCATCGTTAAATGGCGTAATTTCATTGCCAATGGTATTCACGGCACTCCCTACATTCTCCGGCGCTGACCAATTATTTCCGACTCGGTAGGACACGTAAATGTCGAAACCACCGTAGCCACCTGGGCGGTCACTGGAAAAATAAAGCGCCTTCCCATCTGGTGAAAAACAGGGGTAGCCAGTAGAGAAATCAACGCCGTTGTGCGGAAAGGCAAGCGGGGTTTCCCAGTCGCCATCTGGTTTTGCTTGCGCAATGAACATGTTCAGTTCCATTCCGCTCGAAGGCATCATCCGAGTTCCATCAATGAAATTATTGCGGGTAAAAGCGACCAATTTCCCATCGGAGGAATAGGAAGCTGGCCCTTCATTTACCCCAACGCCAAAGCCGGAATGCAGGGTAACAGGCACGTCCAAAAAGCCATTTTTATCACGCTGTGTGATAAACAGACGGTTCGTTCCTTCCGAGCCGCCCGAGGATGGAGCGCTGCGATTGTCCCGCCCCCGAATGTCAGAACGGCCAGAGGAATACACCACTTGATCGCCAAAAAAAGTAGGGCCAAAATCGAAGGAAGCCGTGTTGGCATATTCGTTGGTGACCTTGTAGGCTGGCGGGTCTTTGGCGGCGCTTGCAAAAATGCAGGCATCCGAAAACTGCTTGCAACGGGTCTTGAATTCCGGCGATTTTTCACCCAAAGAATTGAAAACTGCTTTGGCAAGGTCGTACCTACCCAGTTCCTGCAAAGTCAATCCGTATTGGAAAACGTAAATGTCCTGCACATCGGGGGAGGAAACTGCGGCTTGGTAGTGCGGCAGCGCTTTTTCCTGCTGGTTGATGTGGCGGTAGCAGTCTCCGAGCTTAGCGTTGGCCTCCGCATTGTCGGCGTTTTTGCTCAAAAACTCTTTGTAGGACTGTGCTGCCAAGTTGAAAGTACCCAGTTCGTATTGTTTGTTGGCCCGTTTCAGGGCAGCTTGAGCGTTCAAGGTGGAGGCAGCGAAAAGCAGCGTTGCTGCAAAGCATGAGATTCTTAGAAGGTTCATTTTACTGAATGTTTGCATCAAATCATTTTGGTTTGGTGAAACTTATTGGTTTGTGAAAAGCCATAACGAAGGTAGGCCGAAAAAGCGTATCTACATCATGGCAATCCTTTTTTTCAAACCAATACGGTTTCATAGAGTTCTCAACACCATGTTTTACCTAAAATCGTGAAACAAAGTGGGCGTTACCAAACGACTTTGTAATCCTTGAAGCCCTCCCGCCACGATTCGATGTCTGCCGGGATTTTGCCTTTTGAGCTTGGGTCGTTGGTGAAGATATGCACGAATGGGTCGTCGCTTACTTCCTTAAAATCCAAGGTCGCTGCCCAAATTTTGTTGTTTGCATCGTAAATGATGATTGCCTCGTTGGTGGTGAAAAGTCCAGGCACAGCGCCTTTCACCACCGTTTGCCTTTGGGCGTTGGTGCTGCGTTCCTTTGTCTCCATGTTGAAGGCAAAAAGCTCGTAGTTTTTATCGCCAACCAAGCGCCGAAACTCATCGTGCGTAGCTTGGGAAAGGAAGGCATCATCGTCGCCAATGCCCACGGTCAACTGGGTCTTTCGCACCAAATTCTTGCGCTCAAAACGCCCTGCCGCATACGCCCTCGCACCGAACCCGCAGGCGAGATTGCTGCTTGGTTGTTCTATCAAAATATAGTCGTTGAAGCACTCGATGCGTAGTTCGCAGGGCTCATCTTCATAAGTTTTTTGTTTAAAAAGCGCCTTTGAACCTTGGTGGCTGGCCCTGCCTTCCAGTGTCCCGACGTGGCTGCCCCGCACCACAGAAAGCGCAAAATCGAAAGAATCTTTGGACACGTTTCCGATGAGGAGGTAGCCGTTGTCCCAGACTTGGTTCAGGTGCCAGTTGCCTTTCCACAAGGCCACTTCATCTGCTGGCGGCGAATAAATCAGGCTGAATGGCAGGGATTTCTTGCCGTCTGCACTGCGCCAAATACCGTTAAGCGTATCGGTGTTTTCCATCTTCCCAATGAATTTTGCGCCTTCTTTTCCATTTGAAAACTCGACGATTTCGTAGGTCTTGTCCTCCGGCTTCAGCTCCCCACTTAGCTCAATCGGCTTATTTTTGGAGGTGTACCAATACCGGCCAGAAATGAACCCATCCCCCCAATTGACGAGCACCATTTCCACATCAAACTGGTCAATTTTGCCCACATATTTTTTCAAAAAATAAGGGTCAGGGGTGGTCACTTCGACCACTGAATCAAGGGCAGGCAATTCGGCGGGAACTGGCTCAGTCGGTGGGGGTGGATCGTTCTTGCATGCTTGCAACAGCAGGATACTGAAGGTAAGCAGGTAAATAGTGTGCTTCATGATTTTTATAAAAAGGAAAAATGAGGAATGGCCTGCAACAAATATAAAATGGAATCGCCGTAGCTTTCTTTAAAAATTGACTGCAAAGTTTCGCTTTTCGCACCAATTAGCAAAACATTGTTTTTCTTTGGCGCATGGAAAAGCTCAGCTTCCCCCTCCTCTGTTTTCAACTTAGCGAAAATGCCGTGCTAGGCATCTTGGTTGGAACATCACATGAAATCGTGGAGACCAGTGCTGCCAAGGTGAAAACCGTCCTGACGGACTACCTGGCCAAGGTTTACAAAAAAGATGGGGACTATCCCTTGCTCGAATTGGAAGACCCAAGCTTGCGGATTTTAGAGACCTCCCTTCGGCCTACCTATCGCTTTGGCCTCAGTGCATTTCCACTTTCAACAAAAGTCAAAATCACCATGCCGCTGGTTTACGGTGAAACAGAACCCGGGGTGTATGAATGCTTTTTGCCACTGCTCGACGAGAGTTTTTACTGCTATGAATTTGGGCAAATGGATACCCTAGCCCGCCATTTTATCAGCAATGCACTCGACGAAAAAAATCCAGCGGAGATTTACCGACTGGCGGGCTACCCAAAGCCTTCCTTGGAAGTTGTCACCTTGAAAATCAAGGACGAAGTCCAATTTACCTACACTTGGAATGTGGTACAGTCCTCAAAAGTGCTGGAGCGACTGGCAGAGCGCTACCCTTATCCCAAGGCTGTGCTGCGCAACCTGGCCGCCGCTCCTGATGCAGCCTGGGAGCTAGATACTTATGTGGCACAGGTCGTCGAAAAATTGATGCAGCAGCGGGCCAGTGTCTTGATTGTGGGCGACCACGGCGTTGGAAAGAGCGCCGTGCTTCGGCAAGCATTTCGCAAACTGGCCAATTTTTCGAAGAAAAACGAAACCGAGCAGAGCTTCTGGCGGATGCAGGCGCAGCGCTTCACCTCTACCAGCAAATACCTCGGCGAATGGCAGGAAACGGCGGAAGAATTGGTCTGGGAACTCAGCGTGATGAACGGGATTCTTTGGGTGGAAAATATCGCACGGTTGCTGCGGGAAGGCGGCAAGGGCGTCGAGGATAGCGTGGCGGCCTACCTGCTGCCGTTCATGCAGCAAGGCAAGCTGCAAATTACGGGCGAAGTGACCCCGCAGGAGCTGGAAAGTATGCGTCGGCTGCTGCCCGGTTTTGTGGAGAGCCTCCAAATCGTGGAGCTGCCGGAGCTGCCGGAACGCAGCCTGAACGTGGTACTTGACAAGTTCAATGCCCATGTGCTGCAAGCTCATAAAATCAACATCTCCCCAGAAGCCTTGGCCACTTCTACCCGGTTATTGCGGCGGTTTTACCCCTACGAAAGCTTCCCCGGCAAGAGCATCCGGTTCCTTGGCGAGTGCGTGAGCGAGGCCATTTTTCACAAAAAAAACGAAGTAACAAAGGCCGATGTGCTGGCGCAATTTATCCAAAGAACGGGCCTGCCAGAGCTGTTCCTCCGGGACGATATGCTGCTCGACCAAGTGGCGCTCCGCAATTTTTTTATCGAAAAAATCATCGGACAGGAAGCTGCCATCGAGAAATTGACGGACGTCATCAAAGTATTCAAAGCTGGACTGAACAACCCACAAAAACCAATAACCACGCTGGTTTTCGCCGGGCCAACGGGTATTGGAAAGACCGCCGCCGCTCAAGCATTGGCGCAGTATTTTTTTGGCTTGGGTCAAAAAACCTCGCCGCTCATCCGAATTGACATGAGCGAATACCAGCATCCTTCGCAAATAACCCGATTTCTGGGTACTGGCAAGGAACCTGGCAGGCTGGTGCAACAGGTTCGGGAGCGTCCCTTCGCCGTCCTCCTCCTCGACGAGGCGGAAAAAGCCACGCCCGCCATTTTCGATGCCTTCCTCACGGTGCTGGACGAGGGCATGTTGGTGGATGCTTTCGGGCGGGTCACCAATTTCCGAAACTGCATCATCATCCTCACCACGAACCTCGGTGCCAGCAACCGTGCCTCCATCGGATACGGCAGCCGCATGCCCGACGATGAGACTTACCGCTCGGCCATTGGAGCGTTTTTCAGGCCAGAATTCGTGAACCGGATTGACCATGTGGTGGTGTTCCAGCCGCTTTCAAAGGAGAGCATTTTCAAAATTGCGAGGAAGGAACTGGAGGAGGTGAAGTCGAGGGAGGGTTTTGCGAAGCGAAACCTAAAAATCGAGTTCACGGAGCGTGCCGTAGAACACATCGCTGAAGTGGGTTTTCATGAAAAATATGGGGCAAGGCCATTGCAGCGGGCGGTGGAGGATGTTTTTGTGAAAAGCATTGCGAAGTGGCTGCTGGAAAACCCGACGGTTGAAAATCAAAAACTGGAAGTGAATGTGGATGAAAAAGGAAGCGTTTTGGTTAGCGTTTTAGCCTGAAGTACTTGGTGATGCTAGAAATTTGACCAGTCCAATACCATATTTACCCGCAAAAACTCACCTTGCAGCCCTGCCTCAAATTCCATTTTTTCCTTCGTAACCGGGTGGTCAAAACGCAGCGCCTCAGCATGCAACAGCATCGTGTTCATCTCCCATTTCTCCAGCCAAAGCTTGTTCTGTTTGTTGCAGCCATGCGGCCTATCGCCGATGATGGGGTGGAAAATATGCGCCAAATGCTTGCGCAATTGGTGCTGGCGACCCGTTTCGGGTTTGAGCCTGACCAAGGAATAACGGGAAGTCAGGTGTTTGCCAAGAGGTACGGGAAGCTCGGCAATTGCCACCCGTTCAAAATGTGTGACAGCCTCTTGGATATGGCCTCGGTCATTGGTGAGTGGGTAGTCAATTTCGCCGTTTTCAGGCAGGAAGCCACGAACAATGGCGAGGTAAGTTTTCTCAACCAGCCTGTTTTCAAACATGGACTGCATCAGCGAATTGACCGCTGGACTGAGGCTAAAAAGTAGCACACCGCCCGTTTTTCGGTCGAGGCGGTGGGCAGGGTAAACCCGCTGGCCAAGCTGGTCACGCAGCAGTTGCACGGCAAATTCCGAGGCATCGGCAGCGATATGCGACTTGTGCACCAACAGGCCGTGGGGCTTGTTGATGGCAACCAAATGCTCGTCTTGAAAAATGATTTCTAGCATGAGGGCTGGAACTGGGCAGGCATAAAAAAACAGGTTTTACCCATTTGAGCAAAACCTGTTTTAGTAGCCGTCCTCTACAACTAACTGAATGTCAACGAATTAATACTCGTCTTCATTGAACAGGAAGTCGTCCTTTCGAGGATAATCAGGCCAAATATCTTCAATACTGTCGAAGAGCTCACCTTCCTCTTCCATCTCTTGGAGGTTTTCGATAACCTCCAGCGGCGAGCCGGATCGGATTGCAAAGTCAATCAATTCGTCGCGGGTAGCAGGGAACGGGGCGTCCTCCAAGTGCATAGCGAGTTCAAGGGTCCAGTACATTTTAAAAGCAAGTTTAGATGAATAAAAAGCGCTTTTGCGCCCAAAAAGATGATAAAAATCCAAAATTTCCACTAGTGGGATTTTTTGAATTTTGCGCAAAAGTAATAAACCAAATCTTTAAACGCAAGGACAGTTTGAAACTGGCGATATTTTTATGAAAAAAAATTATAACTCACTGATAATCAAAAGAATAGCGTTTCACCAAAATTTTCAAACCGACCACCTGCTCGCTGAATTAAGCCTTTTTTCATGGGTTGGTCGAAGGCAATCGAGCCAGCGTTGTGTATCAACCCGTTGTTGCGAACATTGTTGTAGTTGGTTCGATTGATGGTCAACTCTCCTTTGACTATCAATTCCCCGTAGTTCAGAATTCCGACTTTCTTCTTCGCAAGCCCGTCAACGGTCAGTTTTCCAAAACGGGAAACGACCAACCTCGCCCCTGGCTCTATCACCAACTGGGCAACGTCGTTTACGAACAAATCAATGACCGGATAAAAACACCTGCTGTCCAAATCGGTTGGAATCACGACCTCATCAAACCAGCCCGGCACATGCCGATTGTACCAGTTCATTGGCTCCATCCAATCGTGTTCTACACCTGAAGTGCCGCCTTTCCAAAAATGTGGTACGGTAATTTTTTTCTCGCTGCAACCGCCCTCTTGGGCCATGGGCTGCACCATCCTCATGTCTTTTTTCATGTGTTTGTTTTTTGTAGGGGGGATGACTTTAGTGAAACCAGTAAAATGTCAGGGAATTGAGATGGGAGGTATACAATCAAAAAGACAAATACTAAGCCAACCCGTAGCGGAGGCTTACGATTTTTGGCATGGTGATTTTTTCAAGCATGAAAAAAAAACGGGTCAGAATATCGGACAAGCCTTGAATTCCTTGGGCGGATGGACTTTCCAGAGGATGTATTGCAGGAAAAATTCGGGGCCACCACGGAAGTTGGTAGCCACATTAAAGGGCGAGAAATTGCGGTCGTAACTGAAACCCGCTGTCCAATTTCGCACTTGCGCTTCAACGCTAGGTATCAAGGCATCGCCAAAACGCATGGACAAGCCGGCCTGCACATTCAATTCTGCATCCTTCACGGAACTGAAATGGTAGCGGATGGCAACTCCAGCCACTGCTTCTTGATAGCTGATTTGTTTGGAAAAAAGTCCATTGACTCGAATATCCAGCGTTGGGCTGATTTCAAAAGTAGTCAAAAGATAAGGCGAGAATTTCAGTGGAAGATTGGCGGCGGCTTCATTCTCGAAGCTGGTATTCGGTTGGTTGAGGTGAAAAATACCGCTGCCGAGGTCAATTTTCGTGCGGGTTCCCTCCAACTGGTAGTGGAGATTCAAACCCGTGGAAATGCTGCCGATGCCTTTGCTGGTGGAGGTGAACGCCTCGCCGTTTGATGAGTTTGGGTCAAAAACATCGCCGTTCCACTGCTCCTCGAAACTGAGCCGCTCAGGGCTGACGGAACGCTGACCAAACATCAGTTGTGCCCCAATGCTGGCGTAGAGCGCATCGCTCAGTTGTCGGGTAAACGATAGATTTGCGCCAACTTGTGAAATGCCGATTTGGGCATCACCGGCCACATCGTTGTTAAAAACAAGCCCATAACCGAAATAACTGCTTTTGCCCAACGCCTTGTGAAACAGCTTGGAATCAAACGCCGCAGATAAAGTTCGATAGTCCACTGGCACAGATTTCCACTGGCTGCGGTAGTTGGCAATGAAGCGGAGGTCACCTCCGAAAACGCCCGTCAATGCTGGGTTTAGGTTAGCTGGTGAGTTGTTGAACTGCGAAAAATGCAAGTCCTGCGCCGAAGCCCAACAAAAGCTGGCCAAGAATGCAAAAACGAGTGAGGAACGAATGGAGCTTGTGTAATCTAGTTTCATAAAAAGGATTTTTCACCGAAATTGCACCCAAGTTAGGGGTGCTTCTTGGGTTTTGAAAATTTAGTGAAAAATTATGTCGCAAATCAGCCAAAAACTGCTGAAAGAAAAGCCGCCGCTGCGGGTCGGCATCACCGGGGGAATCGGGAGCGGGAAAACTACCGTTTGCCGCATTTTCGAGCAATTGGGCATCCCGATTTACTACGCCGACGAGCGGGCCAAAGCGCTGATGATTGAAAACAAAACGGTGGTTGCGAAGCTAAAAAAACTGTTCGGCGAGGAAGCGTATCTGCCAGATGGCACACTCAACCGAAAATGGATAGGGAGCATCGTTTTTCAGGATGGCAAAAAGCTGGAGCAACTCAACGCCATTGTCCACCCAGCGGTGATTCAGGACGGCGAGGCATGGCACAAGCTCCAGCACAACCTGCCCTACACCTTGAAGGAGTCTGCCCTGCTTTTTGAGATTAAGAGCGAAATATTTTACGATAAAACAATTGCTGTTTACGCCCCTAAAGAAACCCGAATCCAGCGGGTAATTGAACGGGACGGCCTCACCAAAGCAGCCGTAGAAGACCGGATAGACAAGCAACTGGACGATGAAAAAAAACGACAACTCGCTGATTATGTGATAATTAACGATGGCCAAAAAATGCTGATACCTCAAGTGCTCCAAATCCATCGTAGCTTGTTGGATGCTTTTGAAAATTATTGAAACCTCATTTTCTAAAACTTTTTTTTAGAAAACACATAACCATTTTTCTTAAATGGTACAGTTTTTGACTTTTCCCCTAACAACGGCCAAAAACAACGGCCTGCAAGACAAATACGACACACCGGCTCCGCCATTTCCTAAAATTTTCTCGCCGGCAACAAGCACTCAAATTTGAATTGTCCCCTCCTACTTTCCTGTCTGTAACCATTTTCCAGAATGATGGTCTCGACGTTTATTCGCCGTGATCCTCATTGATTTTATGTATTGAAAAAGATGACTATGAGAGTGCTTCACTTCCAAGCTTGGTGTGATTCTGTACGCTACAACTGTATTTCATTCTTCGAACCAAGAAGGGCGAAATCCATTTCCACCAAATCATTCTTGCTGGCATTGGCGATGCTACCGCTGATGAGCGCCAGCGCTAATTCAACGCACAAAACTTGCGAAGCTTGCGACAATGTCGTCAACGGCGGCACCATCGCAGCGGACGAGTTTGGATGCCCAAACCCAACTTGGGACCCTTCCATGATGACCAGTGTAACATTGCCCACAGGCGGCACTGGCACCTTGGAGTTCCTTTGGATTTTCACTACCAGCGACCCCACTTCGCCACTGACCCAGTGGACTCCAATTGCTGGCACCAACAGCCCGACCTACGACCCTGGCCTACTTTCTGTCACGACGTATTTCCGTCGCTGCGCAAGAAGGTCAGGTTGTACGGACTACATCGGCGAGAGCAATATTGTCACCAAGGAGGCGCTCTGCTGCGACCCCGTGACAAACGGCGGCACCATCGGCATCAGCCAAATAGCCTGCATGGCTCCTTTCGACCCAGCAGCTTTGAATAATGTAACCTTGCCAACGGGCGGCTCCAATATGCTTGAATATCAATGGGTTATGAGCACGACCGGCAGCGTTTACACGGCGACTAACCCGGATTGGGTGATAATTGCTGGCGCAAACACAGCATCATTTGACCCCGCAAGTATTTCGCAAACAACTTATTATATCCGCCTTTCACGCAGGCACGGTTGCTTGGTTTTCAACGGTGTTTCCAATATGGTAAGCGTATCCATTTCCAACAACCTCGCCGCCTCGGCAATTGCCGACAGTGTAACCTGCGCAGGTGGAAACGACGGTTCAATTGACCTGACTCCAACAGGTGGAACTACACCTTATACCTACAATTGGACAGGTGGACTTGGAACACCCCAAGACCCACAGACCGTTTCCGCAGGAAATTATACGGTCACGGTCACAGATGCAAATGGCTGCACCACGACTACTTCAGCTACGGTTGCAGATGGCGACAAATTGGTGGTAGCCACTATTTCCAGCGATGAATCCTGCAACGGCGCACATGATGGAACGGCTACTTTGTTTTTAACAAGCGGCGGATTGGCGCCCTATTCTAATGTTTGGAGCACAACACCTGTGCAGACTAGCCCACAAATCACTGACCTTGCGCCAGCAACCTACACTGTCACGGTGACGGATGCCCAAGGTTGCACCGTAACCGCTACTTCCACCGTGAATTCGGGCCCGGCACTGGATATTACCCTTTCTTCGACAAATGTGATTTGCTTCGGCAAAAACCAAGGAATGGCAATGGTCGAGAGCGTAAATAACGGCTCTGGAATTTACACCTACCTGTGGAATGACCTTGCTGCGCAAACCACCGACTCCATTTCCAATTTGTTCGCTGGCTCGTACACCGTAACCGTAACGGACAACAACGGTTGCTCAGGTGCAGCGACGGCAGTTATTGCCGATGGGCCACAAATTTTCGTGACACCATCCCACACCGATGCCACTTGCAATTATTTGACCGATGGTTCAGCTACGGTTGCCGTTTCGGGCGGCGTTTCACCCTACAGCTATTTATGGGATGACCCTGCTGCGCAAATAACCGCAACCGCTGACTTGTTAGCGGCAGGCATTTACCATGTAACCATCACCGATGCCAATGGCTGCACGAGGACTTCGACGGTGACAGTCGAAGCACCCATTCCGGCTGAAATTGCAACGAGCGGCACTGATGTCAGCTGCTTCAACGGCTCGAACGGCGTGGTATCCGTGACAGTCACCAATAGCAATCCAGCCAACTACAACTATACCTGGGACGACCCAAACAACTCAACCACGGCAACGGTTTCAGGGCTTTCCGCAGGAACATATGGTGTGACAGTTACCGACAATAACGGCTGCCTTGTGGCAGAATCCGTCACGATTACCCAGCCTACACAGCTCGTGATTTCGACGGCCTCCACGGATGCAACCTGCGGAAACGGTAGCGATGGAACTGCCTCCGTGACCGCCAGCGGAGGTACGCAAGCTTACAATTATGCCTGGAGCATCCAAAACAGCCCAAATACCAGCGTGTTGGATGATGTTTCTCCCGGAACCTACACGGTGACGGTGACGGACGCCAACGGTTGTTCCTTGGTTGGAACCACGACCATCAGCGCACCACCAGTATTGACAGCGAATTTGACCATTACCCATATCACTTGTTTTGGCATGGGCAATGGCCAAATGACCGTGACTGCCAATGGCGGCGTAGGTGCTTACTCCTACCTTTGGAACAATCCAAGTGCCTCCACTGGAACCTCCATCAACAGCCTGCAGCCAGGCATTTACGGTGTAACCGTGAAAGATGCCGTGGGTTGCATTGCCTTTGCCTCTGGCGCAGTGAATCAGCCAGCTTTGTTGACTGTTTCCACCCAAAAATTTGATGTGATTTGTCTGGATGACACGGATGGTTCTGCGATTGCAATCCCAGCTGGTGGAACAGCACCCTACAGCTATATTTGGGGAGGCGGCCAAACAACGGCCAATATTGCAAACTTAGGTGTTGGGACCTACTTCGTAACCGTGACGGACGTCAACGGCTGCACCGTGAACGGTTCCGTTCAAATCATTTCAACGACCACACTGGCACTTTCGACCACTGCGGTAGATGCAAACTGTTTTACCAGTAATGACGGCACGGCAACGGCCATTGTGACAGGTGGAACTGCCCCCATCAGCTATACTTGGAGCAACACCATCTATACCGCAAACAACCCAAGTGTTTACGCTGGCACCTACACGGTGACAGTATCGGACGGCGATGGTTGTGTGCTCATCAAAGATGCCGTAGTGGCTTCACCACCAAAGTTGAATGGCCCTGCCACGGTTGTTTCGGCAGTCACCAATTACAACGGCAGCAACGGCTCCGTGAAAGTGACACCGGGTGGCGGCGTAGCACCCTACACCGTGCTTTGGAGCAATGGTAGCACTACAACCACGCTCACGGGTTTGCTTTCGGGCACTTACGGCGTTACAACCACGGATGCGCATGGTTGCACAGTTTCATCCGTTGTTACTTTGATAAATCCATCGAAAGTGGGTAATTTCGTTTGGCACGACCTCAACCAAAACGGCATTCAGGAAGCGGGTGAACCGGGATTGGACAGCGTGAAGCTGCACCTGATTGGCGCAACCAGCACGGGGGTTCAAATTCACCTAACGACCTATTCCGATACTTCTGGTTTTTATGCCTTCGATGGTTTGGCAGCAGGTGTTTACCAAGTAAGAGTTGATTTACCCGCCATCCATGTTTTTAGTCCGGCAAATGTCGGCACCGACTTCACCGACAGCGACATCAATCCAAATGACAGCTCAACAGCTGTTTTCAACTTGGCCGTTGGGCACTACGACAATTTCTGGGACGTTGGCTTGATTGAATTGGATGAAAAAATGAACATCGGTGACTTCGTTTGGCAGGATGCCGACCACGATGGCATCCAGGATATTCAGGAGCAAGGCATCGCCAATTACACCGTGCGGTTGTACAGTATGCCGGCCAATACATTGGTTGCTACCAAAGTGACCAATTCGATTGGCAAATACCTGTTCACAGATGTTTACCCTGGCTTGTACCAGATTGAATTTGCCCTCGGCAATTTGCCGAACGGTAGCACCTATTCACCCCAAAACATCGGCTCGAACGACTTTATTGACAGTGACCCAAACCCGGCGACGGGCCGGACTGCCACCTTCCAGGTCTTCCCGTACATGCCGGACAACCTGTCTTTTGACGCAGGCGTATTCAAAGAATGTGACAACGTGACCGACGGCGGCTTGGTGGGCTATAATGAAAATCTCTGCGGCAACGGTGCCGACCCTGCCGAAATCGTGAACCTGACCTCGCCTTCTGGCGGCTTCGGTGTACTCGAATACTTGTGGTTGAGGAGCACCGTGCCTGTTTACAACGGCCCGGGCGACCCGAACTGGATGATGATTCAAAACTCGAACAATGCGAATTACAACCCAGGCCCAATCAGTCAGACAACCTACTACATCCGTTGTGCCCGCAGGGCTGGCTGCCCAGATTATCCGGGCGAGAGCAACATCGTTTCGAAGACTATAACGCCTAATCCGCTGGCGCAAATCATCGACCATCCGAACATCATTTGTAAAAATGAAGGTGGTCGGTTTGAGGCAGCCATCGCAGGTGGCGGAGCCACTTACGCTTGGGATTTTGGTGCTGGCGCAACACCTGCCACCGCAGCAACGAGGGTCGTGAATCCTGTTTATTGGTCAACGGAAGGCATCAAAACAGTGACGCTCACAGTGACCCGTTTTGGTTGTTCTGTATCGGTAACCACCGCAGTAGCTGTTAATGCTTGCGGAAATCCATTGATTGTAATCTTCGACGATTTTACCGCTGCCTTGGAAGGTTCCTCCGTGAGTTTGAATTGGCAAGTAACAGGTTTCGACCCAGAATCCACCTTGTTCTTTGTCCAGCGCTCAGAGAACGGCGTTGATTTTGAAAACTTGAATGCTGTGTCAAGCAGTGCTGGCAACTCCAATGGCAGGTTCCACTTTATGGATACAAGACCCAAGTTGGGTGAAAATATTTACCGAATAGAATGCAGGCAGTCCAGTGAATATGGCGGAAACATGATGTCCAACACGGCCATTGTTTTCAACAAACCAGCGGGCGTGATGCCCATTCAGGTGTATCCAAATCCAACTCCGGGCAAGGTGACAATTGAGTTTGTCGAGTTGTCCCCTAATGCTTCCGTTGTTCAGGTCAATGATGCTTATGGTCGGGTAGTTTTAAATTCAAAACTGCCAGAAATGACCGAAAAAGCGGAACTTGATTTCAGTGGATTCCCACTCGGTGTTTATTGGGTGAGAATCACTTCCGATAATGTTCGGGAGCAGATAATTAAGGTGGTCAAATCGGAGTAGATGGAATGATTGCTGGGTTATTGACAGAAAAGCAATAACAATTTAACATTACAGCAATTCGACAATCACTACCATTGACCAACGATTTCCAAAGTCTTTTCAATACATAGTTATCAATAATTGGCGGGCCGTCATTTTTGACGGCCCTCTTTTTGTAAAAATTTCGATTTTAAAAGAAACGGCGTAACTTTGCATCGCAAATTTCTTCCCCACTATTCGACAAATTATTGACCCAAAGGTGCGTGGAGCTGTCCCCTTTTCAACTTCCCACCCAATCCATTAAAACTTAAGATTTTGAAAAAAAGAGTTCTAATCACAGGTGCTGCTGGCTTCATCGGCTCTCACCTCTGCGACCGGATGTTGGCCGAAGGCCACCACGTCATTGGCATGGACAACCTGCTCACGGGCAGCCTCACCAACATCGAGCACCTGTTCCCACGGGATGATTTCGAGTTTTACCACCACGACATCACCAAGTTCGTGCATGTGCCCGGCGAAATTGATTACATCCTTCATTTTGCCAGCCCAGCCAGTCCGATTGACTACTTGCAAATGCCCATCCAGACGCTGAAAGTGGGTGCCCTGGGTACGCACAACATGCTCGGTGTTGCGAAAGCAAAAGGCGCAAGAATCCTTGTGGCTTCTACTTCTGAGGTTTACGGCGACCCGCTCGTTCACCCACAGGTGGAGGAATATTGGGGCAATGTGAACCCAGTCGGCCCTCGTGGGGTATATGATGAGGCGAAGCGTTTTTTGGAGGCTATTACGATGGGCTACCACACGTTTCACAAAGTTGAAACTAGAATTGTGCGTATTTTCAATACCTATGGCCCACGAATGAGGGTCGAAGACGGGCGTGTGCTTCCGGCTTTTTTCTCCCAAGCCATCCGTGGCGAGGGCTTGACCATTTTTGGGGATGGCACACAGACTCGGAGTTTCTGCTACGTGGATGACTTGGTGGATGGCATTTATCGCCTCCTTTTGAGCGACTACAGCCAGCCAGTGAACATCGGTAATCCTCAGGAAATAACGATGCTCCAGTTTGCTGATGAAATATTGGATTTGGTAAAAAATCCAAAAGCACATATCATCTACAAACCACTGCCGACGGACGACCCGAAGCAGCGCAAACCGGATATCACGAAAGCCACCAACATTCTTGGTTGGGCACCTAAATTCAACCGGGATGAAGGTTTGAAGATTACTTATGAGTATTTCAAAAAAGCAGTAAGAGTTTAAATAATTGAGAATTGAAAATGGAGAATTGAGAATTATTAAATGACGCTCATTCTCCATTCTTACTTCTCTATTTTCCAAATAATATGAAGCGAATTCTAATCACTGGCGGGGCTGGATTTATTGGCTCTCATGTTGTTCGGCTATTTGTCAATAAATATCCTGATTATCAAATTTTCAATTTGGATAAATTGACCTACGCAGGCAATTTGGAGAATTTGAAAGACGTGGAATCCAAGCCAAATTATACGTTTGTAAAAGGTGATATTACAAACGTTCCTTTTATTTTAGAATTGTTCCAAAAACATGATTTTGATGGCGTAATCCACCTCGCCGCCGAGTCCCATGTGGACCGTTCCATTACCAACCCATTGGAGTTCATCGAAACCAACGTCATGGGCACCATGAACTTGCTGAACGCCGCCAAAACGGTTTGGAAAGGCAAGGAGGAAGGTAAGGTTTTTTACCATGTTTCCACAGACGAAGTCTATGGTTCATTGGGTGATGAAGGCTTTTTTGTGGAAACAACGCCGTATGACCCACGCTCGCCATATTCTGCGTCAAAAGCCAGCAGTGACCACCTCGTTCGGGCCTTTCACCATACTTATGGGCTGCCTATCTTGATTTCCAATTGCTCCAATAATTATGGGCCAAACCACTTCCCAGAAAAGTTGATTCCATTGGTCATCAATAATATCAAGCATAGCAAGCCCTTGCCAATATATGGCGACGGAAAATACACCCGTGACTGGCTGTGGGTAATTGACCATGCGGAGGCCATTGACGCTATTTTTCACAATGGCAAAAACGGTGAAACCTATAATATCGGCGGCAATAATGAGCGTAAAAACATCGAATTGGTGACCGCGCTTTGCGATATTATGGATGAATTACTGGGCCGAGTTGCTGGAACTAGCCGTGGTTTAATTACCTACGTAAAAGACCGACCCGGCCATGACCGCCGCTATGCCATAGATTCCACTAAACTTCAAACAGAATTGGGTTGGCAACCTACTATTCAACCTGAAGAAGGGCTGCGATTGACCGCAAAATGGTATTTGGAAAACGAGGAATGGCTGGAACACGTCACCTCAGGTGCCTACCAGCAATATTATGAGAAGCAATATGATTGATATTGTTTTTTAGAAAACAAAAAGGGCTAACCGGATATTCCAATTAGCCCTTTTTGATTACCCAATTGCCATTACTTGATATAGCTTTGAACCTTTCTTTGCATTAATTTTAAAAATTAAAAAATTTAACCCTGCGCTCCCCCCTGCTTCTTCCGCCAAGCAGCCACCAGCATCACTACCCGGTCGTAGTTCTTCATCCCTTCGGCGATGCCCTGCGATTGAAGGTAGGTATTGTACGCAGCATCCCGCAGTTCCGGCAGTATATCGGGGTACTTGTCCATTTCTTCGTTAATGGCCCGAACATCGGCCCGTATGCCAGCTGGCAGCGCCTTCTTGAACTGCATATATGCGTCCGGCGCCATGCTCACATATTGCGAAGCCACATACCGCCAATAATATAAGTGGCCAATATATTCGATATATGGGTCGCCGGAATGTATGCAAGCAAGGTATGCGAGGAAATTGCAGGTTCCTTCGTCGCCATGGCCATAGCCGTGGCTCATCTCATGCGCCAGCACAAAAGGTAACTGGAGGTGGTGCAAACCGGCGTCCACATGCCCCTCCCCCGTGAACGGTAGATACACTCCCGCCGTGCTGAAGTGCAGCAGGATGCCCTTTGGTCTGACAGTTCGCCCACGCACGTCGGTCGGCCGGGGGTAGCCGTACTGTTTGAGAACGGCCTTTAGGGAATATCGCATCAGGTCCTCGGCGTTGGGCAGAATTTTTTGCTTCGCAACGACCGTGTCTGCCCCGATTTGCAGCAATTGGCGGTGCTGCATCACTTCCGTCGTAGCAAAAAGCAGCTCATCCCGCAGTTCGTCCACCGTCAGCGGCTTCGGGGAGATGCCCATTTGGTCTTCCAGCGGCACCCGGCCATAGTTGAAGCCCCACAGCCACTGGAAGAGGAAAACCACGCCACCCACAAAAGCCAGCAGCGAATGCCCGAAAGCCAACAGCCGCTGCTTCCAAGTCCGCCCCGCCTGCTTTTTCTTAAAAATCCGGAAAACAATCCAGGCCAACAAAAGCATTATCAACCCATAGACCGCAGCGAAGGGCCACCAACTATCCAGCGCACGGAACATCCACCGCACTCCGATGAAAAGGCCACGACTGTACACCCGCTCCACAATGGCTGGCGGCATGAGCCAGCCCAAAAGCAGGGTAAGCAGGCCGAGGATTATCCATAGGTTTTTGCGGTGGAAAATGATTTGACGGAGGTCAGGCATATTTCGGATTTAATGGGCGAAATTAGGACGATTTCTGAATAGGTACTTGCCAAGGTCATCGCCATTTTAGTCAAGGTCTTGAATCTGGAAAAAAAGACGATTACTGAGACGTCCACCACTTCAACGAAAATTGAGACATAAACTTTTTTGATGCTAAAAAAGAAACATCCGCTTCGTAAACTTTCGCAATTTTGCGCCCACTATTTGGAATCACTCAATCATAAGCAATGAAATTTCACTTTACAAAAATCCTTGTCACCTCACTCGCCGCATTGCTGTTTTTCGCCTGCGGAAATGACCAAGCCCAATCTGCCGCCGACGAGGCTGCCCTGCCCCACAACATGGAGCAATCCAGCAACACCACCGAAGCCGAAAACGCCGAACTCGCTGCCGCCAACGGCAAATCTGCCACACTCATCGCACCAGCAGATTTATTGTCCAAGATAAAAAGCGATACCGCCAACCTGCTCGTCGTCAATTTTTGGCAAACCAACTGCCTCAAATGCATCGAACTCCAGCAGGCATTGCAGGAACTGCAGACCAAACACGGCGAAGCCAAACTCCACCTCCTTTCCGTCAACCTCGATGAAGAATCCATGACCAACGGCGTCAACTTGGTGCTCCGCAAAGCTGGCATCGCCGCCAATGTGGTGCAAGTTAAAACCAACGACGGCAAATGGCGCCATGACATCTCCGGCGGCTGGCAAGGCAAGCTACCCGCTCTTTTCATCAAGACCAAAGACGGCATCAAACAGTTCCACACCCGTGAAATCACGAAGGAGGAACTGGGGGCAATGCTGGAACCTTTACTTTTATAAATGAGTGATTGGGTTATTGAGTTATTGAGCGATTAAATCCAATAACCTAATATCCCAACAACTCAATATCACAATTTCATGAAATTCCGCACCCTCGGCCGCACAGGCTTCAAAATCTCAGAAATCGGCTACGGCATGTGGGGCCTGGCTGGCTGGAAAGACACCGGCCCACAGGAGGTCCTGACCTCCCTCGACCGTGCTGTGGAGCTGGGTCTCAATTTCTTTGACACTGCTTGGGCCTACGGCGATGGGCTGAGCGAGCGCATCCTAGGTGATTTGGTGAAAAAGCACCCGGACATGCGGCTTTACCTCGCCTCCAAGATTCCACCGAAGAACCGAAAATGGCCCTCAAAGCCGGAGTTCAGCATTGACGAGGTTTTCCCTTCGGAATACATCACCGAGTACGTGGAGCACAGCCTGAAAAACCTTGGCGTGGAGCAGTTGGATTTGATGCAGTTTCACGTCTGGGAAGATGCTTGGCACGACCGTGACGAATGGAAGGAAACCATTGCGAAGCTGACCGAACAAGGCAAAGTGGCCCGCTGGGGCATCAGCATCAACCGCTGGGAACCTGACAACAGCTTGCAAACTTTGCGCACCAATTTGTTCGACACGGTGCAGGTCATCTACAACATCTTCGACCAGAATCCTGAGGATAACCTCTTTCCGCTTTGCCGGGAACTGAACATCGGCGTTATCGCCCGTGTCCCTTTCGACGAGGGCACGTTAACGGGTTTGATGACCAAAGACATGACTTTCCCACCCGACGATTGGCGGGCGACTTATTTCGTAAAGGAAAACCTGGAATCCAGCGTGGACCATGCCGAGGCGCTCCGTCCCATCATCCCGCCCAAGATGACGATGGCGGAAATGGCCATCCGTTTCATCCTCAGCAATCACGATGTGGCTACGACGATACCGGGCATGAGGAAGCTGCGCCACGTGGAGGCGAACATTGCTTGCAGCGATGGGATTGGGTTGAAATATGATACGTTGTTTGAGCTGAAGAAGCACCGGTGGAACAGGGTTCCGACGAGCTGGTCGCAGTGAGGCACGATAGGACACCGATTGAACTGATTTGACTGATACACGCTGATATTATCTGCGAAAATCAGTTTAATCTTTTCAATCCGTATGCTATCAAGTCATACAACTCTAAAAACTACTCAACATACCCCACTCAAAAGTCCACTCCGGCGTAACCAATTCATCTCCAAAATCTGCACTATACCAAGGACTCATGACCAAATCATTCGGGTTTTTCAAAACATGAATCTCCTGTGCTGGCATATAACTTTGCGCCAGCATAAAAACCTTTTCGCCCGTACTCGATTTCAACGCCACATCCACCACAATGACCGCATGGCCAGGGCTGCCACCTTGGATGAATACGTCCCCGATTTCAAGGTTTTTCAATTGTTTAGGCTTCAATTCTTTGGACAAAGAAAGCGTTCCAGCATACATGAAAACCAAGTCGAGGTATTTTCGAAAAGATTCGTAACTCGTTGATGCCGAGCTGGTTGCGTACCATATTGTGCGGTTGCCTTCGATTTTTACTCGCTGGCCTTGCCGCCATTTTGCATATTCGGCATTGAAGCCATTTGTGAAGTTGAAATGCAGTTGCGCATATTGTTTTTGGGCAAACAGGTACTCCGCCCTCAAGCGCATGACCGCATCGGCGCATTGCTGAAGGTCTCGGTCGCCAGTGTCCATGTCCACCACAGCAGCGTGGACGGATTGGCGGGATTTAAGACTTCCGTCATAAAGATGCACTTGGGCATCAGCCGGTTTCAGTGGTAGGTTGCGAAGGTATGTGGCAAATGAGTTGGCTGGGACTTCTTTCCTGACGTATCCATCGGGTGGCTGGAATCTTGTAGCGATGGTTGTACCTTCTGTTGTTTCTCCTTGCTGAGGTACAATGATGGCTACCTTATCAGGCTGACTTTGCGGGGTTTGGCAGCCGCAAACGACATGCAAAAATGGGATAGCGAAGCTTAGGATTAATTTCATCATGCTCATTCAACGTTTTGTTGAATGAGCCAATTGTGTTGATGATAGCACACAGATTGAACAGATTGAACTGGTTTTTACGGATAAAATCAGTGTGAATCTATCCAATCCGTTAAATCTGTGTTCCATCAAGTCACGCCAGCTTGGCCAGCCCCTCCTCCAAAATCCGCATCTTTTCCTGCCCATCCGCCAGCTTCTTCCGCTCGGCATCAATCACGGCAGCAGGCGCACCGCCCACGAATTTTTCATTGGACAGCTTCTTCTCCACGCTGCTTACGAAGCCCTTGTAGTATTCAAGTTCCTTCGTTATGCGCTCCCGTTCAGCAGCCACATCAATCGTGATGTTCATTTCGAGGAAATACTTCTCCGTGCCGGAAAGCAGCGAAACCGTGCCCGCTGGCTCCTCGTCCGTGAAGCTCAGTTCACTGAGGTTGCCCATTTTCTGCACCAATCCGGCCAGACCGTTCAGCTCGAACATGGCCTTGGTGCTCGACAGGTTTTGGGCAAAAAGGCGCAGGCTCTCCTTCGGTGAAATGCCCTTGCTGCTACGGCTCTCCCGGATTTTGGTAATCAAATCCTTGGCCTTGTCCACTTGCTGAATCATTCCTTTATTAACCGGCCCAGGTATCGGGTAGGTAGCCACCACACAGTCGTTGCCCGCTTGGCGGTCACGCAGCTGATGCCAAATTTCCTCCGTCACGAAGGGCATAAACGGATGCAGGGCAGCCATCATTTTTTCAAAAATATTGATGGTCGCCTCATAGGTTTGGTGGTCAATCGGCTCGCTGGTGCCGTCCTCGTTGAAAGCAGGCTTGATGATTTCAAGGTAAAACGAGCAGAAGTCGTCCCAGATGGTCTGGTACAACCCCATCAGCACGTCGCCGAGGCGGTAGGTGGTGAAATTGGCCTCCACTTCGGCCAGTGTTTGGTCGAATTTGTCCTTCATCCAAGCCACGGCAAGGGCGTTCACCTCCGATTGTTCAGCATCGGTTTTCTCCCAACCCTTGATGAGGCGCAGGGCGTTCCACATCTTGTTGCAAAAATTGCGGCCCTGCTCGCAGAGCTTGCTTTCGTTCAGTACCTCCTTCGTCACAGGGTCAATCGGCGCATCGAAAATGATGTCATTGCCCGCCGAACCGGAAAGCAACATGCCGAAGCGGACGCCGTCAGCCCCGTAGTTCTCGATAAGTTCCAGCGCATCTGGCGAGTTGCCGAGTGACTTGGACATCTTGCGGCGCTTACTGTCCCGAACCATGCCTGTGAAATACACCTCATGGAACGGCATTTTGCCTTTCAAATCTTTGCCCAAAAGTTCCTCCGACCACTCGTAGCCAGACATAATCATGCGGGCCACCCAGAAGAACATGATGTCCCAACCCGTCACAAGCACATTCGTCGGGTAGTAGTATTTCAATTCGTCTTGATGTTCAAATCCATCGAAAACCGCAATCGGCCAGAGCCACGAGCTGAACCAGGTGTCCACTACGTCGTCGTCTTGCTGCAAATCGTTGAGCGTCAGTGAATTATTGCCTGTTTTTATTTTGGCTTGCGCCAATGCTTCATCTGCATTTTCGGCAACAATTACCATTTCTTCCTCGCCATCCATCAGTCGTCCACTCTCCGAGAATCGTGGTTCGGAGCTGCCTGCCAACTGCTCCCGACCTTGGTCGGGACCAACTCCCGACTTCAAAACATACCACGCCGGAATCCGCTGCCCCCACCACAACTGGCGGCTAATGCACCAGTCCCGCACGTTGTCCTCTTGAAGCCACTGGTAGTACATGTTCCACATGCTTTCGGGGTAAAACTTGACCTCGCCGCTCTTCACGGCTTCAAGGGCCGTTTTGGCGAAGCCGCCCATTTTCAAAAACCATTGGTTGGTCAAACGAGGCTCCACCACAGCGTCCGTGCGCTCCGAGTGGCCGATGCTGGTGCGGTAATCTTCGACTTTAACGAGGTTGCCGGCGTCTTCCAGCAGCTTGCGGATTTTTTTGCGTGCCGCAAATCGGTCTTCTCCCACAAGGATTTGTGCCTCCTCGTTCAGTTTGCCGTCCTCGGTCAAGATGTCCACCACGGGCAGGCCGTGCCGCTCACCAACCTGCAAGTCGTTTTGGTCGTGCGCAGGCGTGATTTTCAACGCACCCGAGCCAAATTCACGGTCCACGTAACTATCGGCGATGATGGGTATCGCCTTGTTAATCAATGGAATGAGTACCATTTTGCCCACCAAATGCTTGTATTTCTCCTCCTCTGGATGCACGGCGATGGCCACGTCCGCCATGATGGTTTCGGGCCGTTGTGTAGCGATGATGATGCCGTCGTTGAGGTCGCCAAAGAGGTTGTACTTGATGTGAAAAAGCTGCGAATTCTCCTCCCGGTGGATGACCTCTTCGTTGCTCAAAACGGTCTTCGCCTCTGGGTCCCAGTTGGTCATGCGCAGGCCACGGTAGAGCTTGCCTTTTTTATGCAAGTCCACAAAAACATGGATGACGGCCTTGCTCAAACTCTCCTCCATCGTGAAACGGGTGCGTTGCCAATCGCAACTTGCACCGAGTTTTTTCAACTGTTCGAGGATGATGCCGCCGTATTTTTCCTTCCAGTCAAAGGCGTGTTTCAGGAACTCCTCCCGTGGGATGTCGCCCTTCTTGATACCCTGTTTGCGCAGCAACTGCACCACTTTTGCCTCGGTGGCGATGCTGGCGTGGTCGGTGCCGGGTACCCAGCAGGCGTTCTTGCCCTGCATCCTCGCCCGGCGTATGAGCACGTCCTGGATGGTGTTGTTGAGCATGTGGCCCATGTGCAGCACACCCGTCACGTTCGGCGGCGGAATGACGATGGTGAACGGCTCCCGCTCATCTGGCTCGGAGTGAAAATAGTTTTTCGCCTCCCAATGGGCGTACCAGCGTTCTTCGGTTTCTTTGGGGGAGTATCTGGTGGATAGTGACATAATTAGTTTCGAGTTTTGAGTTTCGAGTTTCGAGTTGGGGTTTAGGATAAACGACCATTTTTAGGCCTTTGTTCCAAATCAGGGCGCAAAGAAAAGCGGTTAAGCGCGAATTTGGTAGCTTTCAGCAAAGGAATGGAAAGCCGACATGATTGAGGGGATTTCCAACCCAATCTTGTTATTTTTTGCCCCAATGAAAATCTTTATCACAACTGGCTGACGATGACGAGGCGGTGTGTTCCGAGAATGTTACTTAGACTGAGTCACGCAACGACGCCACGAACACAACGCATTGATAATTAATACGTTGCGAACATACCAACGTTGCACGACACACCTTCTTGAACGCTCCCCGTGTTCCGAGACATGAAAGCGCCAATTTGAATTACACTCGTGAGCTGGCGTATTTTACTGCTTGAACCACCCTGCCAAATGACTCGTGAAGGTATCAATTCGCCGAGAACCACCTAATCACCAAAAAAGCTATCTTTGACCTTGCCCCAGTAGCATATTTGTTTGATGTACAAACTTTCGAGACAATCTACACCTTACCTTTCCTTGCTGTGGCGAGCGGCATATCGCCCTTGGTACGTCATTCTTTTATTTTGCTTCGCAATGCCGGGGCCTTCCATCTGCCAAGAGCTTCGTTTCCAACGGTTCACCATACAGGATGGCCTGTCAAATGACGGTACATACTGGCTGGAGAGCCTTATTCAAGATAGGGAAGGATTCTTATGGTTCACCACCTTCAACGGCCTCAACCGCTTCGATGGGAAGTACTTCAAAAAATACCAGTACGATCAAAACAATCAGAAGGGTTTGGGCGACAACCTGACCACTGCCATCTGTGAAGCCGATGATGGCAAGATTTGGGTGGGTTCAAGTTCCGGGATTTACATCTTTGACCCGCAAACAGAGACGTTTGAAAACCTGCGGCACGACCCCCGAGTAATCGGGACACAGCCCGCCAATCCCCATAGCCTTTGCGGCAATGACGTCAATTTCATAAAAAAAGACCGGGACGGGAATATGTGGATAGGCACCGGCACCAGTGGCGTGTGCCGCTGGTCGCATCAGCAGGGCCATTTCGATGATTTCAATGGGTATTTCGGTTCTGCACTCTCCTTTTTTCAACAAAAAAACGGCACCATCTGGGTGGGCGACTTCGATGGTTTACATCAGAAAATAGCTGGTAAGGATGAATTTCAAAAGATACCTATTCCCGAAGATTATAAAAGGAGAAATTTTCATAAAACGTCCGGCATCGCTGAACTGCACGACGGCAGCCTCCTCATCACATCCAGGGATTTCGGACTTTGGACGTATAACCCCAGGACGCAGGAATTTGCCGACTTGTCCCAGTCTTTTAAGTCCAGCATCCTTTACGCACCGAACTGCCTGTTTGCAGACCAGCAGGGTAAAATCTGGATGGGCGGGGTGGGTGAAGTATTTTGTTACGACCCGGAAGCCAAGGAATTTAAAGTGTACCGCCATAATGCCGGAGACCCGGCCAGTGTGCCCATGTTCGGCCTTGCCAGCGGTGGTTTTGATGCAGCAGGCAGCCTTTGGTTTGTAACGTCAGGAGGTGGCGTCATCGTGGCCCATTCGCCGAAGCCTCCATTTGAAAAGTTGGGGAGTTTATATCCGGGCGAGGTCATTCGGCTGGACGAGGACCGGCTCCTGATTAACGGTTTTGACCAACGGGGCATTATGGATGCTCGGCGGGGAACATTGACGGCTACAGGACTTCCAGCCAGCTTGACCAGTGCCTGGACCGAAAGCCTGGCACTATCTGGCAAGAATGAACTTTGGGTACAGCAGAAGGGCGCAGACCACGTGAAGGTTTTCAATTTAAAAACTGGAGAAACCCGGCAAGTGCCGGGCAGGACGCCTTGGCTCCGGGCGGGGCCGGATGGGCGGATATGGTCGGGCTTCAAGTATTTTGACGAAGCCGTAAACCAGTGGGTGAACGTGTATCCAAACATTGAGGGACTGCCCGATTCGGCGAAGCTGGGAAGGGCCGTGGTGGACATCCATTTTTCAGCCGAGTATATCGTCTGGCTGGCAACCAATACGGGCATTTTTCAATACAACCTAGCATCGAAGCAGGGCAAAAAATACCCATTGTATCCCGGCGACAGGGTCTCTGCGGAAGTGGTCCACAAAATTCATCCGGGCCAGGCAGGCAGGTTTTACCTCATCACCTCCAATGGGATGAGCATGTACGACCCGGCCAGCGACCGTTTTTTGAGCTTCAACGAAGGCAATGGCCTTTTGCACAACCAAGTGACCACGGTGGTAGAGGATGCCCACGGCAATGCATGGATTGCTACGACAAGAGGCATGCACCGGCTCGATTTGGCCACTCGCAGGTTCACCAATTACGATATCAACGATGGCCTGCCGGGCGTCAATTTCAACTTTCAAAGGGCCTTCCGGGACGATGCCGGTTTTTTGTATTTTTCCATCAATGAAGAACTGATACGCTTCCACCCGGACAGCCTGAACCCCAAAGCCTACGTGGCGCCTGTCCACTTGCTCGATTTTTTTCTCAACCACAAAGCAGTTCGCACTGACGGGAACGATTCATTTTTAAAGCAGCGATTGCGTTTTACAAAAGAAATCCCATTGCGGCACGACCAGGCGGATTTCGGCTTCAGCTTCATCATGCCTGTTTTTTACAAAGCCGGGGAAGTGGAATATTTTTACCAACTGTCGCCCTACGACGAAGACTGGAAAAGCGCAGGCACGAACAGCGAAATCCATTACACCAATATGCCGCCAGGCAACTACACTTTCCATGTGAAAGCCAAAACGGCGGATGGCTTTTGGAACAAAAGCGAGGCGAGCATCAAGGTCCAAATTTCGCCGCCGTGGTGGCAGACGTGGTGGGCCTATCTCGGCTATTTTGTTTTGCTCGCCGCCGCTGCCTATGGCTTTTACAAATTCCAGCTCAACCGCCAACTGGAACACGCTGAAGCCAGGCGATTGGTAGAACTCGATACCCTCAAAACCCGCCTCTACACCAACATCACCCACGAATTCCGCACGCCGCTCACGGTCATCATGGGCATGACGGAGCAGTTGACAGTCGGCAGTTGGCAGTCGGCAGTCAGCGATTCCGACAGGGGAAAGTTAAAAGGGGTATTTTCATTGATATTGCGCAACAGCAAGAACCTGCTCCGCCTCATCAACCAATTGCTCGATTTGTCCAAGCTCGATTCCGGCACGATGAGGATGGACGTGGTGCAGGGCGACATTATCAATTACTTGCAATACCTCACCGAGTCGTTTCATTCCATGGCCCACGAGAAAAAAGTACGCCTGACCTTCTATTCCGAGATACCGGAGCTGGTCATGGATTTTGATGAAGTGAAAATCCAGCACATTATCTACAACCTGCTGTCCAATGCGCTGAAGTTTACCAAAGAAGATGGCAAGGTTGTGCTCCACGCCAATCAAGTGGAGCGCAATGGCCAGCCATTTTTAAAACTAAAAGTGCAGGACACGGGCATCGGCATACCGGAAGGCCAGTTGAACCACATCTTCGACCGCTTCTTTCAGGCCGATAATTCCAGCACCCGCAAAGGGGAAGGTACGGGTATCGGCCTAGCGCTCACCAAGGAGTTGGTGGAGCTGATGGGCGGCAGTATTTCGGTGGAAAGCAGCACATCCCCTTTAGGGGAACGAGGGGCCGGCACGAACTTCACCATGCTCCTACCCATACGCTTGGGTGCGAATACGCCGATGCCGCAGACGGAGTTCCCCTCCTCCCAAAGCCTCGCCCCAGAATTGGTGCCTGATTTGCCCGCCCCAATTCGGATGGAAGCGACGGATGACCACGAAAAATTAAGCAATGAAAAACCTGTACTGCTCCTCATCGAAGACAACGCTGATGTGGTCACCTATATCGTTGGTTTGTTGGAAAAGGATTACGACATCACCACGGCACCCAATGGTCAGGTGGGCATCGAAAAGGCATTTGAAATCATCCCCGACATCATCGTCAGCGACGTGATGATGCCGGAAAAGGACGGCTACGAAGTTTGCGAAGCGCTGAAGCATGACGAACGCACGAGTCATATTCCCATTATTTTGCTGACGGCAAAAGCCGAAGAAACTGACCGCATTACGGGGCTTCGCAAAGGGGCTGATGCGTATTTGATGAAGCCGTTCAACAAGGAAGAACTGTATGTGCGGCTGGAAAAACTGCTGGAATTGCGGCGAGCTTTGCAGCAGCGGTATGCAGGAGAGAGATTTGACAAATCTTCAAGATTTGTCAAATCTAAAACTTCCGAACCCACCCTCGATGACCTCTTCCTCCAAAAGCTACAAAACACTGTCATGGAGCACATTGACCAATCGGAACTTGGTGCTGAACAACTCAGCCGTGCCGTCAACCTGAGCCAATCCAGGCTCTACCGCAAAATGGCCGCCCTAACTGGTGAGCCACCCAATGCCTTCATCCGAAAAATACGCCTGCACCAAGCCAAGGAAATGCTCGAAACCACCGAGCTGAACATCTCCGAAATCGCCTACTCGGTCGGCTTCAACGACCCGAACTATTTTTCAAGGGCTTTCGCAAAAGAATTTGGCAACCCGCCCAGCTACTTCCGCAACTAGTTGACTTTCAGTTGTTTGTATCCTTCCTTTTTATCGCTGTGTAAAAACAGTCCTATCATTTATTAGCGTTTTGCAAATCCTGTCCAGCAGTTTGGGAATCCTGTGCGGGTGCGTGAGCGGGGCTTGCCTCAAATTTGTGACATCAGAAAAACGACCATGAAAGCCGAATGAAAACATTTTTTAAACAACCTTAAATAGAATGAAAACATTGAATCACCTTCCTGTTACATGCCCACAGCGCTGCATCCGGCATCCACCTTTATGATTAATACCAAACCATCGAATAACTTGAAGTTGTCCAGATGGTTTGTATTTGAATTTCTTAACTCAACACTTTAAATCTTAACAACAATGAAAACATTGATTTCAATGCTCACCGTGGCATTCACTTGCCTCATTTTACATCCTTTCCTCCACGCCCAAAATGACGGCAACGACTACGTCATCGTGGAATACATGAAGGTAAAACCCGGCATGACGGACAAATACCTGGAATGCGAAAAGGTCTGGAAGCTCATTCATCAAGAGCGGAAAAAAGCAGGTTTAATCACTGGCTGGGAAATCGAAGAAATGATGTACCCGAGCGGTACCAGTTCAGAATATGATTACCTCACCATCACCCATGTTAAAAACTGGGATGCCATTGGCAAGCTCGATGCTAGCTGGGATGATAAGACTTGGGCGATGCTGACAAAAAACCTGACCGCCGCCCAAAAGGAGACCGCCAACAACGCTGCCCTTTATCGGGATTTGGTGAAACGGGAAATATGGACCGCAGGAGATATGGCATTTGCCCCCGGCAGCAAAAACCAAAAATACCGAGTAGAGAACTTCATGTCGATACCGGATGGCGGCTGGGATGAATGGACAGAAACCGAATCCAAATTTGTGAAGCCCGTCCATGAAAAGAACATCGCCATGGGCAACCGGGCTGGCTGGCTCATGGGCTTTATGGTGCTGCCCCGTGGTGGCGACCAAGCCTACCAAGCTTCCACTGTTGACCTCTTCAATACTTGGGAAGACATGAACAAAGAGGAAGGCAAAGCCTGGAAAGAAGTTTATCCTGATATGAGCGATGACCGCATCTGGAAACGCATTGAGAACACCAGAACCATTGTAAAAACGGAAGTACGCAGGCTCGTAGATTTTGTGGAATAAAATGCAGCAATCGGGTGAGAATGGTGAGCGGAGTGAGCAATGTAACATTTGCTCACCGCGCTTACTTTCCTACTTGCTTGTGCATTGAGTAGTACCACCTCAGGTATTTCGGACATTGATTTTTAATCACTTTTAAATTCATATCAAATGAAAACAAAGTTTCATTTTACCCTCCTCGCCATATTGCTTGCCGTAGCAGCTATGGCACAATCCCCAGAAATGATCAACTACCAAGCCGTGCTTCGGAACAGTGCTGGTGACATTTCGCAGAACCAAACCGTCTCCGTGGAGATTGTAATACACAGTGGCTCCGCCAATGGGCCGACCGTCTATTCCGAAACGCACAATGCAAGCACCAACGAATATGGTTTGGTCAATCTTCAAATAGGAAATGGCAGTGGAGCTTCGGGCAATTTCTCCAATATTGACTGGGCGGAAGGCAGCTTTTTCCTACAGGTAAAAGTGGACGGTGCCAACACTGGTTCGCAGGAGTTGGCAAGTGTACCCTACAGCCTGTACGCCACGAAGGCTGGTTCGGCTGAAAACGACAACGACACTGACCCAGGCAACGAAATCCAGACCCTCAGCGTCAACGGGACGGAGCTGACCCTATCGAACGGCGGTGGCACGGTCTCAATTTCCAGCAGCGGCCCCACTGGCCCAGCTGGCCCTCCAGGCCCACAAGGTGCAGCCGGACCCGCAGGCCCGCAAGGTGCAGCAGGCCCAGCCGGCCCGGCTGGCTCACCGGGGGCAACAGGCCCCGCTGGTGCTCAAGGTGCCACTGGTTCTCAAGGGCCGCAAGGCAACACTGGTCAGCAAGGGCCAGCAGGAGCTGGCGTTCAGATAATCGGCTCAGTGGCATCGGCAGCCAATTTGAACCCAACGTACAATGGCAGTGTGGGTGACATGTTCATCACCCAGAATGATGGTCATGGTCAGGTGTGGAACGGCGCATCTTGGGATGATGTAGGTCAGATACAAGGCCCCGCTGGCCCGGCAGGCCCACAAGGGATTGTAGGCCCGCAAGGCAATACTGGCCCAGTTGGAGCTACGGGTCCAGCAGGACAGCAAGGACCAAAGGGCGATAATGGGAACCCCGGCCCAACGGGTCCTACGGGTGCCACTGGCCCCATTGGGCCGATTGGCCCAACGGGTGCTACGGGCGCCACTGGTTTAACTGGCCCTGCTGGCCCTACTTACACCGCAGGTACTGGCATTGCCATCACTGGCACCACCATCTCCGCCAATGAAGCTGACCCGCAAGTAGGCGCCAACACCACCAACTACCTGCCCAAATGGGATGGTTCGGCATTGGTTCAGTCCAGTTCCATGTATGAGGATGGAAGCGGCAACCTTGGAGTAGGCAGCAATGCACCGGTCAATAAGCTAACCATCTACGGCGCTACCAATGATCCAAGCATTCCTGGTACTACATCGACTGGCATTGTCCGCATAGGTATAAATAGTCAGGAAGGCATAGATATCGGTAAGACAGCAGTAACCCCATTTGCCGGGTGGATTCAATCTGGTTTCGGTGGTACCGATGCTGACCCTTTGGCATTGCAACCTGTCGGTGGTAATGTGGGTATTGGAACAACCAGTCCTGGGGCGCCATTGGAGGTGAAAGCCACTGCGAACGCCTCTCCTTCAAACAATGGAATTTATCTTTATAACCCGCTGGATGAAGCCAACCAAAACGCTATCCTTTCAGCTAGGGTGGCTGGATCAAGTGGAGGTGACCCCTACATTTCACTGGATATTATTAACGAAGCAGGATGGGCCATTGGAGTGGATAACAGTGACGACAATAAGTTGAAATTCTCCCATGAATGGGATAACCTGGATTTTTCGGACATGACCATTACCAATGGTGGTAACGTCGGCATTGGAACCACCGACCCGGCGGCAAAGCTGCATGTTTCCGGTGACCTCCGAGTAGATAATGGCCAGATACAAAGTTGGGGCTTTCTGGATTTACGGCCAGATGTTGACTTATCTGGTGACGATGTTATCCGGTTCCTTGACAGCGACGGCAACGAAAATGCCAGGTTCGATGAAAATGGCCATTTAGGCGTTGGCACCGATGCTCCTGGTGATTACCAAGTGGCTATCAACCATGGGAGTTTTGGTTTACAATTGAAAAGGAGTGGCACCACGAACAACTGGGAATTTGTAACGAACAGTGTAGCACCTGGGGGCTTAAACTTATATGCCAATGGTTCTTTCAGAGGTAATTTTGACGCCACTTCTGGAATGTATTTTGCCACTTCAGACAAGCGTTTGAAGCAAAATATACAGCCCATTTCAGCGGTACTCCCATCGTTGATGAAACTACAGCCTAGTCAGTATGAATACAAGGCCAACAACCCCAAAGGCAAAACTTCTCTCGGGTTTATTGCCCAGGAAGTGGAGCCGCTTTTCCCGGAATTGGTCAGTGTCAACGAGGACGACAGAGGCAAAGGTACCTACGCTGTCAACTACAGTGGTTTTGCAGTCCTCGCCGTGAAGGCCATCCAAGAGCAGCAAGCCGTCATCGAGGCGCAGCAAGCTGAAATTGAGGCACAAAAAACCAAAATCGAGGCCATCGAAAAGGCGCTTGCCAAGGCAGGCATTTCACTGGATTGATGTAAAATGGGTTTACCAAACTTCAGCGGTTTGGTAACTCTTTTTCATCCACCCATTGGCACATCATTTTTAAAAAAGAAATCAATGAAAAAAATAATTCTATCCACCCTCACCTGTTTAGGTTTCACTTGCTGCCTGTTTGGCCAGTACCAAGTGGAGCGGCAGGTCATCGCTTCGGCTGGTATTTATGGAACTACCACAACCCATCATGTATCTTCGACGGTGGGCGAGGCGGTCTCCGCCACTTTTATCGGCGGTAGTTTCCAGTTAACGCAGGGCTTTCAGCAGGCCGACGACGTGGTCAATGCAGCATCTAACAAATACCAGTCGGTCGGGTATAAGTTTTACCCAAACCCTGCGAACAGGGAAGCGACACTGGAATTGGACATGCCGTTCGCCGCCACCCTGGATTTTAAGGTGCTCGACCTTAATGGCAGAATGTTGCTTGATTTGCCCAAGTCGGTTACCGAAGGTCATTTCCAGCAGTCATTTAACCTTGATGCTTTGGGCGATGGCACTTACTTTCTTCATATTGCTGATGTAGAAGGGGAGCACCTCACGACTATTGAGTTTGTGAAGGTTCATTAAGACCAATGGCGGCTATATCGTCATTGCTGATGGGGCGAAAGTGCCTGTGGCAGTAAGGAAACGGGCGGAGGTGGTGGAGCGGTTGGGAGGAGGGTGATTGGACTATTCATCTACCATTGAATCCCAAAAGTCAATGTCAAGTTTCTTAGACGGTGTTCGGATTTTGGGTTTCGAGCGAAAAGTTGCCAATTTTTCGATGATACAAGGCGGAAAATTGGGAGTATAGCGGGGCTACATGACCAATTTTTCAACGAAGTAGCATCGGAAAAGGGGTGATTTTTCGCCGGAAGCTAAAATCCGAACACCGTCTTAATTTCTACAGTTTGCTCTACCTGCATCCTTAATCCATAATCATAAATAAATTCAGCCAGTCTTTTACCATCTATCAAAACTACCGTAGTTGAACCATTTAGACTATTTGCATAGTCAATGGCACCTTTTGTGAAAAATGAAGTTGTGATGAATACCACGCTCGATTTACAAGATGAAAGTGCGGAAGCCCGTGGATTTTGTAGAGCAAGGAAAAAGGAGCGCATCACGTCCATGAACTCGTCGAGTCTCACCTCTCCGTCCAACTTTTTGCCTTTTAGCCTCACGCTGGAATGGATGCGGAATTCTCCTTTGCGGAATCAAAGAACGGTTGGTTTTCCTGAAAAGCAGACGGCCATCTTCCGGCCATATTATAAATTTGAGTGCTAAGAAAAGCCGTAGTGAACGGATTAGTTAGCGCTTCCAATCGTAAATGGTCAGTCGCAAATCGTAAATCGCCCTACATTTGCCGCAATGAAAATCTCCGCCTCCATTTACAGCAACAAACACCAGCCATTGGCCGACGTCGTTCGGGAATTGGACGAGCATTTCATTGACTTTTTTCATGTGGACTGCAACGACGACCCCAGTGTTTTCGACGACATCGAGGCCATTCACCGCAGCAGTTTGACGCCGGTGGACCTGCACATCATCTCCCCCACCCCAGCGCAGTATTTTGGCCTGCTTCGCAAAACACCAGTGAATCGGGTGTCCTTTCAGTTGGAGCCATTTGGGGAAATGGTGCAGTTTCCCGCCGACCTTCCCGGCCAAATCGGCCTTGCGCTGATGAACGACACCCCTGTGGAAGCCTTCGCCCCCTACGCCGAGCGGTGCAACTACGTGCTACTGATGACCACCACACCTGGGCAAAGCGGCGGCCTTTTCAACAAGGATACTTTTCGGAAAATAAGGCAGTTTCGTAAGCAGTTTCCCACTCATCAAATCCAAGTGGATGGCGGCGTGAACGCCGAGGTGAGCTTTATCCTTCGGAATTTGGGCGTGGAGAGCGCCGTTGTCGGGTCGTTTTTGTTCCAAAACAAGTCCGTCGGCCCGGCACTTCTGCACCTGAAGCGGGAGGTGGTCAGTTCCCATTATTTAATCAAGGATTTTATGATTGAAACAGCGGAACTGCCCATATTGGAAGTAAAAGATTTAAGTTTTGAAACTGCTCTTTTAACCATTGACAAATATGAAATGGCGTTCGTTTTAATTACCGATAATGGGAAATTAAAAGGCATTATCAGCAATGCCGATGTGCGAAAAGGGTTAATTAAAAATCTCGAAAAACTCAATGAAATCAATGCTTTTGAACTAATTAATTCAAACCCGATTATCATAGAAGAAGATAAAACGATTGATGAATTATTGGGGGTGATACGAGGCGTAAAGTTTCCGTTGCAATATATCCCAGTCGTTAATTCTGTCGGGGATTTAACAGGAGCATTGACGTTTACGCAAATGATAAAAGCAGAGACATGACCCTTTGTGGCCGCTCAATTTATTGGGCTGGCCGTTATCTAATAAACGGCCAGCCCAATAAATTGAGC